>JABSPN010000027.1 GCA_013214425.1 Flavobacteriaceae bacterium
AGTTCATACGTTTGCTCAACTCGAGCTTTATATGGTTTGAGCATATGTGTTTCTACCATCATACCTAGCGTGTTGAATAGTGTAGTATAGCCTGTTGAATATCTTGGATAGTCCATAAATTGTGACCAACCAGCTTCAGGTGTGGTTCCCCATACATTAACATAAGGAGTGATGTCTAGTTTTTTAGAAGCTAAATCATTTTCCAGACCAGGCATTAAGGTTTCATGTAAATAACTTCCCATAGGCCCTCCTAATTTATTATGTTGTGTAAATAAGTGAGTTAAGGTATATTGATAATCGGCGCCATTGCTTACATGATTGTCAATAAATACATGTGGATTTACATGATGAAAGATTTCAGCAAAAGCATTAGCATTTTTTGTGTCCGACTTGATAAAATCTCTGTTTAAATCAAAATTTCTTCCGTTCCCTCTAAATCCGTATTCTCTAGGCCCGTTTTGATTAGCTCTTGTGCCTGTGTTTCTATTCAAACAACCTCCAACATTATAAACAGCAATTGCAGAGATCACAACATTTTTGGGAACTTCAATGTTACCTTGAGCTAAATCCCTAAACAGCATCATGGTTGCATCAATTCCATCAGATTCTCCCGGGTGAATTCCGTTATTCACTAAAAGTCTTACTGCTTCATTACCATTTTCTGTCAAAGCCGAATTGAAAGTAGCCAGGCTTAGTGGTTTTCCTGAATCTGTTTCTCCAAATGTTTCTAATGTGACTTCAGGATATACATCGGCCAGATTTTCGTAATACGTAATAATCTCATCGTAAGTTGCAGTTTCGAATCCTTTAGATTTTTCAAAAACTGTAGTGAAATCATATTCAGGATTCGATTCCTTTTTGGTGTTACAAGCAATTAAAACTAGGGCTAGGAGTAAGAATTTTTTCATGATGAATTGATTGAAGACCAAACTTAATCAAAAAATAGTAATCTCTTGCTTAAAAACACTTGTTTAGGAGGATAATAGCTGTATTTTTGCCGCTTAAATTTTGAAAAAAATATTATGAACGCATTCATTAGAAAGCAAACAGCTAATGCTAAAAATGATCTTCTAAGCGGTTTAACTGTTGCCCTGGCTTTAGTGCCAGAAGCAGTAGCCTTTGCTTTTGTGGCAGACGTAGATCCGCTGGTAGGATTGTATGCAGCTTTTATGATAGGTTTGATTACAGCCGTTTTTGGCGGTAGACCTGGAATGATTTCTGGAGCAACCGGAGCTTTAGCGGTAGTGATGGTAAGTTTAGTTGCTCAGGGAGATGCTATTGGAGATGGGTACGGAAAGTACTATTTGTTTGTGACAGTAATTGTTATGGGTGTGATTCAGATGTTAGCAGGAATACTAAAGCTTGGAAAATTTGTAAGGTTAATTCCACATCCCGTAATGATGGGGTTTGTAAACGGATTAGCAATTGTGATTTTCTTGGCTCAATTAAAAATGTTCCCGACTTTGGTTTCTCCTGAAGTATCTTTTTGGGGTGATACCGGGACTTGGTTTTCAGAGCTCTTTACAAGTTTGTCCAGTAACGGAAATTTTTGGAAAATGCTTGTATTGGTTCTCTTGACTATGGGAATCATGTTTGGATTACCTAAGTTAACTAAAAAACTTCCAGAGGCATTAATAGCCATTTTAGTAGTTTCTTTGATTGTTATTTTTGGAGGTGTTGATGTCGCTACTGTTGGTAGTTTTATTGCCGATGGAGGAGGGAAAGGACTACAAGGTGGTTTGCCAGATTTTCAGCTATCTAAAATTTTAGAGATAGTTCCTTTAAACTGGGAAACATTTAGATTCATATTGCCTTATGCATTTATTTTAGCGGCAATTGGATTAATAGAGTCCTTAATGACATTAAATTTAGTTGATGAATTAACAGAAACCAGAGGAAATGCCAATAGAGAATGTTTGGCTCAAGGTGGAGCAAATATTATTACTGGTTTCTTTGGAGGAATGGGAGGTTGTGCGATGATTGGACAATCTATAATCAATATTAAAGGTGGAGGGAGAGGAAGACTATCTGGAGCTTTTGCAGCCGTAATGTTATTAATTTTCATTCTTTTTGCAGCTCCATTAATTGAACAAATTCCAATTGCTGCTTTAGTAGGAGTCATGTTTATGGTTGTTATAGGAACCTTTGCCTGGTCTAGTTTTAGAATCCTCAATAAAATTCCAATTTCTGATGCGATAGTATTAATTGCTGTGTCATTAATCACTGTATGGCAGGATTTAGCGGTAGCAGTAATAGCTGGGGTGATTATCTCTGCTTTAGTTTTTGCATGGGAAAATGCCAAGCGAATTCGTGCAAGAAAACACGTTAAAGAAGATGGGACAAAAGTTTACGAGATATGGGGGCCTCTTTTCTTCGGAAGTATTCAAGCTTTTAACAGTAAGTTTGATGTAAAGAATGATCCTGATCAGGTGGAAATAGATTTTATTGAATCAAGAATCTCAGATCACTCCGCTTTGGAAGCTATATTCAATCTCGTAGAGAAATATGAAAAAGTAGGAAAGAAAGTAAAACTGAAACACCTTTCAGAGGATTGTAAACTGATTATGATGAAGGCTTCTCCGAAGTTTTTAGCTGTAATTGAAGAAGCAGTTGACGATCCAAGATACCACGTTATGGCTAGAGCCAATGAGTTAGAAAAATAATCCTTCCTCAAGGCTTCGATCACAAGTTTGGATCAGTTCGAGTGATTTGTCATACTGAGCTTGTCGAAATAAGGCAAAACTTTTGTTTTACTGTTGATTAATAAGAAATGTAGCTTAGATTCTTCGCGATACTCAGAATGACTTGATTTAATTAACACCAATTTATAAGCCTAATTCATTCTAATAAGTGGGTAAATAATAGCTCCGCTCATACTTAAAATGAAACTAGGTAAAAACCAAGAGCCTAAACCTTTTTCATATCCCAGTGCTGTTTGAATAGTTTGGTATTCTATGTAAAGGAATGATAGCGTAATAATGAGCCCTATTATACCTAGCATGTTGACTGCAATACTGTAAATGTAGACAGCATTTTCTTTTGTGACTTTGGTAGGGTAATTGAATAAATACGGGCGTTGTTTTAAGATTGTTAAGCTCAAAAATAATAAGAGGCCTATTAGGGGAATGGTTAACAACATCGCTTTAGAACTATAGTCGTCTGGATAGCCTTTCGCATTAAAATGTGAGGGGATCTTTTCAGGTAAACCATTGTAGTAAAACGCTGGAAGTAAAACAAGTGCTAGTACACCAATAAGTCCAATTAGATCAAGCGTACGATCTAGCATACTGGGTTTAATTTTAATACGGGGTTGGCCTGTATTCATTTTTTGTTGTCTTCAGTCTAGCTAAATATACAATCTTTGGGGTTATTTTCCACAAAAATTAAACAATTTAAAACGGGAAAATCCTATTCAACTCTTACACTTTCTGGAACTAAAGTAGTATAATCACCATTGTTTCTAACAACCTCCCGTACTATACTAGAACTTATGTATGAGATTTCTGCACTGGTGAGGAAGAATACTGTATCGATTCCTGAAAGTTTTCTATTGGTCTGAGCAATAGCTTTTTCGAATTCGAAATCGGCTGGGTTTCTCAGTCCTCTTAGCATATAATCTGCTCCAATAGCTTGGCAATAATCAACGGTTAAACCTTCATATTGTTCTACTTTAATCGAAGGTTCATCTTTAAACGTATTTCTGACGAACTCCATGCGTTGTTCCATAGAAAACATATATTTTTTTGCATGATTTATGCCAATAGCAATAATGATTTCGTCAAAAAGCGGAATAGCTCTCAAAATAATATCCTGATGCCCTAAAGTGATAGGGTCAAATGATCCTGGGAAAACGGCTCTTCTCATACAATTAAAGTTGAAGATTATTTAATTCTTTCTTTACAAGATTAAAGATACTCTTAAATTTTTGTTTAATAGGTTTAGAAGCCCTTAAAGATTCTGTATACAGTTCTTCTAATATAGTTTTCGCTTCGTCTTTTTCATTTAAGTGAATTAGGAATCGAGCATAATCCAATCGTTCTTTATAATTAGAAAAAGGCTTGTCAATAAGCTTGAATACTTCTTTTGCTTTTTCTGTCTGATTGTTTTTTGCTAATGCCATGGCATAAAAATAGAGACCGTTCGATTTAAGAAAATCAGGATGTTCTTTAATGATCTCGGCTTTTTCAATGGCTTGATCGTACTGGTCTTTCTTGTAATAAGCAATAACCAGTTGTTTTAGTACGTATGTATCTTTTTTAAATAAGCCGTCTAATGAATTCTCATAATTTAAAATGGCTTTGTCCAGATTTTCAACTTCCATGTAGGCATCGGCCAGAGCGACTTGATTATCATGAGTTTTGGTGAACTGAACCGCTTTTTCTAATTCCCTTATTTTTTTAGTCGGATTCAGGATTTTATTGACCGTTTCTTGAGCAGATTCAACATCTCTTCTCCTGAATACTTGTGTGACTAAGTAGACAATACATCCAATTAATGGAATGAACAGTATCAGAAAATACCAAAAAAACTCTTTGCCATTTTTATAGGCATGATAAAAACAATAAATCTGTAAAAGAATAAGTGGGAGCGATAAAAAACTGATATTGTCAAACATAGGTTATTTTTTTAAGGCCATCTCGACAGCATTTCCGAATAAATTAGCCAGAGAAATTCCAGCACACAAAGCTTGTTGAGGTAGAATACTTTCTTCGCTCAAACCTGGAGTGGTATTCATTTCAATAAAATGAGGCTTTCCTTGATGGAAAATAAAGTCAGATCTGGTAAAGCCGCTCATCTGTAAAATTTCAAAAATTCGTTTAGCTTCTTTACTAACCGCTTCTATATCGCATTCAGAAATTCTGGCTGGAGTTATTTCTTGAGATTTACCTAGATACTTGGCTTCATAATCAAAGAAGTCATTTTCTGAAACAATTTCAGTAGGAGGTAAGACCAAAGTTTTTCCGTTGTAATTAATCACGCCTACAGAGACCTCAATCCCGTCTAAAAAAGATTCGATTAGTATTTCATCATCTTCTGTAAAAGCAACTTCAATGGCTTTAGCGAGATCTTCTTTTTGATGTACTTTGGAAACTCCAAAACTGGAGCCAGCTTTGTTTGCTTTTACAAAACACGGCAGTCCGACAGTTTCAATGATGGCATTTTCATCAATGTGATCACCTTTGTTGATATAATAGGATTTAGCGCAATTAATTCCATAAGGCTTTAAGACAGATAAAGTATCTCTTTTATTAAAAGTTAAAGCAGATTGGTACATCTCACAACTAGTTTGTGGAATGTTTAATAAAGCAAAATAACCTTGCATATGTCCGTCTTCACCTGGTGTTCCATGAATGGTGTTGAACACACAGTCGAACGTTATTTTTTCGTTGTTGATGGTGGCAGAAAAATCATCCTTATTAATAGTGTATTTAGTGTCATCTTTATCAAGACATACCCATTCCTCTTTAGCGATAATTACTTGATAAGCATTGTAGGTATCTGTATCCAAATGTTTATAGACTACTTGTCCACTTTTAATAGAGATTTCAAATTCGCTGGAGTAACCTCCCATCAATACTGCGATGTTCTTTTTCACGTTGTGATTTTGTATTAGTTTTGTTTAGTAAAAATAATAGATTTAGTATTCACTACGTTTACTAAATAATTACTTACGAATCATATAATGATGATAACAAAAATAGTATTTATAAAGTAATAAACATCGGGTTTTATATATTTGTATTTTAACGTTGGTATATGAATTTTATAAAATTTCTTCTCAGTAAAGCTTTTTTAAAACACATCCTATTAGCTGTTATGGCTATAGTGGTGATTGTATTTGTTGTGCTGAAATGGTTAAACATTACAACCAATCATGGAGAGTTTAAAGAAGTACCAGATTTAACTGGTAAATCCATAAAAGTAGTGGAGGCTTTATTAGAAGAGCAAACACTTAGATTAAAGATTCAAGATTGTACCAATTACAACCCAGATTTTCCAAAATTTTCGGTTCTAGAGCAAAATCCAGAGAAAGGAACTAAAGTAAAGGAGGATAGAAAAATCTATGTGACATTAAACCCGTCAGGCTATAAGAAAATTAAACTTCCTGATGTAGTAGGTAAAACCAAAAGACAAGCTGTTGCTACATTAAAAGCGTTAGATTTTCAGATTGGAAAAGTATATCAAAAACCAGGCTTTGCTAAAGACGTGGTAATGGAATTAGAATATAAGGGTAAAAAAATTACTACTGAAGATTTATTGTCAAGAACTTCGGTAATTGATATTGTTGTAAGCGATGGAAGCTTAGATTTTGGAGAAAGTGCTCCCGTAGAAAGTGAAGAAAAACCGAGTGAAGAGAATGGAGAATCAGGAGACCAAGAATAACCTAGGAGAATCTCAAGACGAGCTTTTTGAGCATTATTCATTTACAGCCGATAAAGGTCAGGTGCCTTTAAGAGTCGATAAGTATTTGATGAACTTTATAGAAAATGCTACTCGTAATAAAATTCAGCAAGCAGCTAAAGCAGGGAATATTTATGTGAATGACAACCCTGTGAAGTCTAATTACAAGGTTAAAGGTGGAGATATTGTAAAAGTGATGTTTGCACACCCACCTTATGAAAACTTATTGGTGGGAGAAAATATTCCAATTGATATCGTTTACGAAGATGATTATTTATTGGTTGTGAATAAACCTGCAGGTATGGTTGTGCACCCTGGACATGGAAATTACTCCGGAACATTAATCAACGCTTTGATTTATCATTTCGATAATTTACCAAAGAATTCTAACGATCGTCCCGGATTGGTACATCGAATCGATAAAGACACCAGCGGGTTACTAGTTGTTGCGAAAACTGAAGATGCTATGAATCATTTGGCAAAACAGTTTTTTGATAAAACATCAGAACGTTTGTACTATGCTTTGGTCTGGGGGAATGTAGAGGAAGAGGAAGGAACTGTAGAAGGGAGCATTGGTAGGCACCCAAAAAATAGATTGCAAAACACTGTTTACGAAGGCGAAGACGAATACAAAGGAAAACCTGCTGTTACACATTTTAAAGTGATAGAGCGTTTTGGTTATGTGACCTTAATTCAGTGTCAGTTAGAAACGGGGAGAACCCACCAGATTCGTGTGCATATGAAACATATTGGTCATACTCTGTTTAACGATGAGCGTTATGGTGGTGAAAAAATATTAAAAGGGACAACCTTTACCAAATACAAACAGTTTGTAGATAATTGCTTTAAAATCTTACCAAGACAAGCCCTACATGCCAAAACACTCGGTTTTGTTCATCCAGTTTCAGGAGAGAAAATGAGCTTTAATTCTGAATTACCGGAAGATATTATTACCTGTATAGCAAAATGGAGACAGTATGCAAAGCATATGAATTAAAAATAGTAAAACTCTAAACCGTAACAATTAAAGTAGGAAGTGATTAGAATGTATATCACTTCGAGTGTCTTGCACTTGTGCGATGTATCGAGAAAAATCTTATCGATATCTCGATACGATTCCGGAATCAATCGATATGACAAGAGCGTATTTATAATGTAACATCAATTTCCTCTATTACACTATTAGTAAAAAGTACCTTAATTGGTGCTTTTTTTTATAGAGCTTTAATATCTTTGAGTAGTTATTTTTGTACTTCAAAACCAAAACAGATGAAAATAGTTGTATCACCAGCCAAGTCATTAAATTACGAATCAGAATTGCCAACGTACCAATATTCGGAAGCTTGTTTTTTAAATGAGGCTGAACGTCTCAATAAATTGTTGAAAAAGAAGTCGCCAAAAGTATTGAAGGAACTTATGGGGATTTCTGATAATCTGGCCGAATTGAATTGGCAACGTAATCAGGATTGGAATTTGCCGTTTACTGCTGAAAATGCTCGTCCGAGTGTCTATGCTTTTAACGGAGATGTGTATAACGGACTTGACGCCTATACCATTCCGGAGAAAAAACTAGGACAACTGCAAGGAACTTTAAGAATTTTGTCTGGACTTTATGGAGTTCTAAAACCTTTAGATTTGATGCAGCCTTATCGATTAGAGATGGGAACAAAATTTCCAGTTGGAAAGCACAAAAACTTACACGACTTCTGGAAGAAAAAAGTGACTGAAAAATTAAATGAAGAATTAGAAGAAGGCGAGTTATTTGTCAACTTGGCAAGTAACGAATATTTTGCAGCTGTAGATTCAAAAGTATTAAAGACCAGTGTAATCACTCCAATTTTTAAAGATTGGAAAAATGATAAACTTAAAGTCATTTCATTCTTTGCGAAAAAGGCCAGAGGCTCGATGGCACGTTATGTACTAGATACCAATGCGCAAACCTTGGAAGATTTGAAAGGGTTTAATTATGACGGGTATGCTTTTTCTGAAGAATATTCTAATTTAGAGAAAAACGAGTTGGTGTTTGTGCGCTAGTTCATAGTTATTAGTCTCAAGTCTAATGTCTGTAAAGATGTTTAATCACTATCATCCTTTTCAACCGTTTATTCCCGATAATACTACAAAACTAATTGTAGGAACCCTGCCACCACCACGTTTTTGTACCGGAGAATTAAAGGAAGGTGATGTGAATTTTTGCTACGGAAGTATTGACGGACTCCTATGGCCCATTCTCGATAAAATTTTTAACCTGAACTTGAAATTTGAAACTACTGAGTTTGCCATTAAACAGCGTAAAGATTTTTTGATTTCTAGAGGAATTGGAATCTGTGATATAGTAGGAAGTGGCCAACGTAAAAAGATTGATGCTTCCGATATAGGAATGCAAGATATCGAGCTTCGCGACTTGTTAGGTTATTTAAAACAATACCCAAAGGTTGATACACTCTTATTTACTGGTGGAAATTCTAAAAACGGACCAGAATATTTCTTCAGGAAGCACATTAAAAATACTGGGATCGATTACAAAGTTGTCTCAAATGAAGCGCCACGAATTCATGAGTTTGACTATGCGGGAAGAACCATACGAACAGTGTCATTAATTTCTCCATCTGGTTCTGCAAATAGGAGTATAGGAAGCCTTCAGTTGTATAAAGATAGCAAAGCAAAAAATTCGCAATACAATACTATCGATTATCGTGTAGAGCAGTATAGGAAGTTTTTTTAATTATCTTTTGATCATTTCTCGGTACACTTTATCGATACTTTGCTTCGGTTATGCTAAGCACAAGCTAATTCAGTATGACATATCACTCGCAATGACACACCTCTTGATTAGACTTTAAATTTTTACATTTAAAATTATGTGTTTTGATATTAAGAACATTTCATACATCAAGATTCCTTATTCAATATTTGATATTCAAAATGAATATCTACAATACCCGCCCTTTCTTTTTAGCTGCGGCATCTTTTTGAGCGCCTAGTGCCATTCCAAAAGCAATTCCTAAACTGAGCCCTAATGAAATCCCAATACCAATACCAATAGATGGGTTAAATGCCGCCCCAAAAGCAATACCAAAGCTCATCCCAAAAGACATGCCTAAGACCATCCATTTTTGTGCATAATGTTTTTCAGTAACCCAAGAAAATTCTTTTTCAATAAAGGTTTTAAGCTCTAAAAACTTTTTAGCGATATGTCTTTTTCTTTTTTCAGGATTAGCTTTTAAATCGAGACTGGTAAGTTTTTCCTCTATACTCGAAAGTTGCTCTGGAGTAAGGTCTCTTTTTTGAAGACTATTCAGCATATGAGCAAAATCAGAATAGATCTTTTTTTCGTGTTTTCTTTCAGTAGTGTTTACCAAAGATTTTATAAATGTAGTTGCTTCTTGTAGAGTCATTGTGTTAGCTTTTAGTTGATATTTATAAGTAGTATTCAGGAATGAAATGTTACAAATACCAAAAAGAAAACCCGTTTATAACGGGTTTTGTAATATGTTTTGCGTAAAGCTATTGATGTCAGTGCTTTTGTTTTGATTTAGGTATTTGATAAAGGCACTGCCAATAATAGCGCCTTTAGCATAAGTTGTGGCCTGAGTAAAAGTTTCATGATTAGAAATTCCAAAACCTACAATTTGAGGGTTTTTTAGATTCATATTGTGAATACGTTCAAAGTATTCTTTTTGCTCATCGCCAAAACCACTTTTAGCTCCAGTTGTACTGGCAGAACTTACCATGTAGATAAAGCTATCTGAAATGTTGTCAATATATCGAATGCGCTCTTCTGATGTTTGCGGCGTAATTAAAAAGATATTTTTAAGTCCGTATTGCTTGAAAATAGTTTCATATTGCTCATGATATACATCTATAGGTAAATCAGGAATAATTAAGCCGTCAATTCCAATCTCCTGACATTTTGCACAGAACTTTTCAAATCCGTATTGCATCATCGGGTTAAAGTATCCCATAATAATTAAAGGAATAGTGACCGATTCTCTGATGGTGGTCAATTGTTCAAAAAGTGTTTCAGTAGTCATACCGTTTGTAAGCGCATGGGTAGAGCTTTTCTGAATAGTGGGTCCGTCAGCTAGTGGGTCAGAAAAGGGTAATCCAATTTCAATCATATCGACACCGCTTTTCTGTAATTCAGTTATAATTGTAGCTGTGTCGTTTAATGAAGGGTAACCAGCAGTAAAATATATCGATAAGAGTTTTTTGTCCTCTTGTAATTTGGTGTTTATTCTATTCATTTTTCTATAAATCAAAATAGTTGATATAGGTGTTTAAATCCTTGTCTCCTCTTCCAGAAAGATTAAGAATGACAACATCATCGGGTTGAAATTGTCGTGTCTTGAAAACGGCTAAGGCATGTGAACTTTCAATAGCAGGAATAATCCCTTCTAATTTACACAGTTCTAAACCAGCTTTCATGGCTTCATCATCTGAAATTGAGATAAACTCTCCTCGTCCACTATCATACAAATGTGCATGTAGTGGTCCAACACCAGGATAGTCTAATCCTGCTGAAATAGAGTAAGGTTCTGTGATTTGTCCGTCATCAGATTGCATTAACAAGGTTCTACTTCCATGTATAATACCGTCTTTTCCTAATGCAGATGTGGCGGCACTTTCTCCTGAATAGATGCCTTTTCCGGCTGCTTCAACAGCAATTAATCCAACCTCTTTCTGATCTAAAAAATGATAGAAGGCTCCTGCAGCATTGCTACCTCCTCCTACACAAGCGATAACATAGTCGGGAAGCTCCCTACCTTCTTTTTCTCGCAATTGCTTTTTCATTTCTTCTGAAATAACCGATTGAAATCTGGCCACCATATCTGGGTAAGGATGAGGTCCTACAACAGAACCAATAATATAATGTGTGTCTACAGGATTGTTAATCCAATCTCTAATGGCTTCGTTGGTTGCATCCTTAAGTGTCTTACTTCCTGAAGTAGCTGGTACTACAGTTGCGCCAAGCATTTTCATACGTGCAACATTGGGAGCTTGTCTTGCGATATCAATCTCACCCATGTAAACAATACATTCTATTCCCATCAACGCACATACAGTAGCTGTAGCTACTCCATGTTGCCCTGCTCCAGTTTCCGCAATGATTCGCTTTTTGCCTAAACGTTTTGCAACTAGAATTTGTCCAATAGTATTATTTACTTTGTGCGCTCCAGTATGATTTAAATCTTCACGCTTTAAGTAGATTTTGGTATTGTATTTTTCTGAAAGACGCTTAGCAAAATAAAGTGGCGAAGGTCTTCCTACATAATCTCTCAATAAATCATGAAACTCTTGCTGAAAAGCAGGTTCACTCATGATGTCTAAATACGAATTGCGAAGTTCTTCCACATTTGGGAATAGCATTTCAGGAATATAGGCTCCTCCAAACTTACCATAGTATCCTTTTTTGTCTATGTTGTATGATGTGTTCATATGAATTGATTAATAATATTTTATCTGATACTGAAATAAGTTCAGCATGATGTTTTCTAATGTTTGTCTTTTTGTTACCATGAATTTATTTCAGGATCCAGTTTTAAAATTTGTCAGATATTGAAACAAGTTTGGTATGACTTTTTTGAGCTATAGCTATAATATAACTAGCTTTAAATTTAATTCTTCATATTTTCAAAATAGTTTTAAATGAACTTAAGTCTTCGACTTTCTTAACATTGTTTTCTCCTTCAAACTTGCTGTTCACATCAATAGCGAAACAATGTTTGGAGGCTTTTTTATTATGGAGAAATTCTTCTACTGCTGTTGCATTCTCAAGTCCTATTCCTCCACTCAGTAAATAAGGTTTTTGTGAAGGATAGTTTTCTAAGACAGTCCAATTGAAAGCATAGCCATTACCCCCTGGTAATTCACCTTTTGTGTCGAAAAGAAAATAATCAATATGAGCTTCATAGGCTCTTAAAACTGAAAAGTCAAATTCATTTTTAATGGAGAAAACTTTAATGATTTTAATGTCTTCTTGAGTTTGTTGAAGCGTGTTTTTTAATTCTTTACAAAAGGCCACTGATTCTTCTCCGTGAAGTTGAATGAGATCGAATTGATATTGTACAACCTTTTCTTGAATAAAGGTTAAGTTTTCATTTACAAACACACCAACTTTTTTGATGCTATCAGGAATTTCAGGAATAGTGCCTTCAAAATATCGAGTCGATTTTTTATAAAAAATAAAACCAAGAAAGTCAGGTTCTAATATGCCGATTTCTTTAATGTTATCGCTATGTTTCATTCCGCAGACTTTTAGTTTCATGAGTTCGTTTTTTTAGCAATCATGATTAAATCAATTGCGGTTACTAGACTGTTTACTATATAATCTTTGCGTTCTAAGAAGACGGTTTTAAACCCGTAATTAGAGAATAGATTTCCTAAATATTTAGCTGTGTGATAATACGTATAAGTAGCACTTTTTCCATCTGGTGATGATTTGAATCCAGATTTGGAATAGTCATCTTCCATAGTGCTTAAATATAGAATCCCATTTTTGTTTAAAAGCTGAGTAGCACTTGTGATTAAATGTGCTACTTCTCCTTGTGATAAATACGGAAGGCAAAACCCACAGATTATTCCATCATATTGTTGTTTTAGGGTATGAATCTCGGTTGCATCTATTATAGCAAAAGAGGCCGATGGATTATTTTGTTTGGCCAATGCTATCATATTCGGAGCGATGTCTATTCCGAAAACATGAAATTCAGGCCTTTTATTTAAGATATATTGCGTAATATTTCCAGGACCGCATCCTATATCCAATAGTTCAGCATTCTCTTCAGGAAGATGACTACAGAAGATATCAAAAGTATCACGAAAACTCTCTAAGTTCATGAACTTTTGCTGATATAATTCAGCATTATTGTTAAATGCGTCTACTATGGATTTTTTCTTATTCATACTTTAGTAGTTAACTCATTAATAAAGCTCAGAGCACTGTTTGCTGGGCTTTCAGTTTTCATAAAGTTTTCTCCAATCAAAAAGCCTTTATAACCATAATTTTTTAAATCCAGAATGGCTTCAATTGAACTAATACCACTCTCTGAAACTTTTAAGAAATCATTTGGAATATGAGTGCTTAATTCCTTACTGATATCGGTACTGACCTCAAATGTTTTTAAGTTTCTATTATTGACACCTAACATGTCTATAGAAGGCATGATTGATTTCTGAAGTTCTTCCAGATTATGTACTTCAAGCAATACATCAAGGCCTAGTTTTTTGGCACATTCAGAAAGTTGCTTGATTTCTGTTCTACTTAACACAGCGGCAATTAATAAAATAACGTCTGCGCCGTAAGCTTTTGCTTCCAAGATTTGATATTCATCAATGATGAATTCTTTTCTTAGGAGCGGTAAATTGCTTGTAGCTCGTGCAAGAATTAAATCGTCTAGAGATCCTCCAAAGTATTTTCCGTCTGTCAGAACAGACATACCACAAACACCCGCTAGTTGGTATCCCGAAGCGACTTCTGGAACACTCACTTTTTGGTTAATTACCGATTTTGAAGGCGATCTTCTTTTGTGTTCAGCAATAATGCCTGTTGAAGAATTCCTTAGGTTATTGGCAAGAGAGAATGTTGCTCTTTCAAACAATACCGAAGCTTCCAATTGTTTTATTGGAATGATTGATTTTCGGAGTGCAACCTCTACTTTTTTGTCTTTTATGATTTGGTCTAGTATTGTCATTATTTACACTTAGGTCAACCTGAATTTATTTTAGGATCTAGTTTTATATTTTGTCAGATACTGAAACAAGTTCAGTATGACGATTACTTTTTGCTAATTACTATTTAATGCTAATAATTTTTTTAAGCTATCTAATCCTTTTCCACCAAGCAAAGATTCCTTGGCGAGTTCAAACCCCTCTTTAGGTTCTAGTTTTTTAACGGTTGCTATGGCCATTCCGGCATTAGCGCATACCACATTATTTTGGGCTTCAGTACCGTTTCCATCTAATATATCCATAAAAATCTTAGCAGCAGAAGGAACAGAATCACCTCCATAAATGGCTTCTTGAGTATGGGGTTCAACACCAAAGTCGGACGAACTTAACATCATTTCTGAATGATTTCGTATGGCTTTGGTTTCTCCAGTTAATGAGATTTCGTCATAACCATCTAAGGCATGTAGTATGGTATAATTTTTATCGGTATTTTGATATAAATAGCCATACATTCTGGCTAGTTCTAAATTGAAAACACCAACCATCTGATTCTTTGGAAAAGATGGATTCACCATAGGACCCAACATATTGAAAAACGTTTTTACTCCCAATTCTCTTCTAATTGGTGCTACATTCTTCATGGCAGGGTGAAATAGGGGTGCGTGTAAGACACAAATACCAGCTTTATCTATTGACTTTTTAAGGAAGTCTGAATCATTGGTAAATCTAATCCCCAAATGCTCCATAACATTAGAAGATCCACAGGAAGAGGAAACACCATAGTTTCCGTGTTTGGCCACTTTTACACCAGCTCCCGCTGTAACAAAAGAAGAAAGAGTTGAAATATTAAAAGTATCTTTTCCGTCTCCACCAGTTCCGCAGAGATCAATGGCGTTAAAATCAGATAAATCTATTGGAATACACAATTCTAAAAGTGCATCTCTAAATCCTTGTAATTCCTCTAAAGTAATACTACGCATCATAAATACTGTGAGGAAAGAAGCAATTTGACTTGGGTTATACTCTCCATTCGAAATATTAACCAATACCTGTTTGGCTTCTTCCGCAGAAATACTTTCATGATTAATTAACCTGTTTAATATTTTTTTCATTTTTTAGTATTGAAATTTTAACCTTTAAACATTAAAAAAATTATTGACTAATGACTAGTTACTTATAACTCAGGTCTATGACTTGATCCAATTTTCTAATATTTTTTTTCCGTGTGGAGTCAATACAGATTCTGGATGATATTGGACTCCTTTTACATCGTATATTTTATGTCTTAGCGACATGACTTGTCCGTTTTCATCAAAAGAAGTAGCTTCTAAGTCTTCTGGGAGTTCATTGTTTACAACCCATGAATGATAACGCCCTACTTCAAATTCTTGGGGCAAGTCATTGAATAAATCTTCATCAGTAACGCAAAGCTTTACTCTGGTTGCGACTCCATGATATACTTCGTTGAGGTTAATTAGTGAGCCACCAAAAACTTCTCCAATAGCTTGTTGTCCAAGGCAAACACCAAGGATGCTTTTGGTAGCAGCATATTTGGATATGATGTCTTTCAACAAACCTGCTTCATCTGGGATTCCAGGTCCTGGCGATAATAATATTTTCTCATATCCTTTTACTTCTTCAAGAGCTAGTTGATCGTTTCTTTTTACGGTTACCTCACAGTTCAAATCTTCTAAATAGTGAACTAGGTTGTAAGTAAAACTATCGTAATTATCGATGACTAATATTTTCATATACTATATGTTTTCTGCTAATTCTAAAGCTTTGTTTAATGCTTTTAATTTATTATACACTTCTTCATTTTCTTTCTCTGCGGAAGACTTGGAAACAATTCCAGCTCCTGCTTGAAAATGTAATTCATGATTTCGACTTAAAAAACTTCTGATAATAATGGCATGATTGAAGTTTCCTTCAAAATCCATAAAACCAATAGCGCCGCCATAAAAATCTCTATTAGATGTTTCGTAATGTTCAATGAGCTGCATGGCTTTGTGTTTTGGAGCGCCACTCAATGTTCCAGCAGGGAAGGTGTCGGCAACTACTTGCATAGTGCTTACGTTGTCGTGTTTTTTTCCGGTTACTTTCGATACTAGATGTATGACATGAGAGAAGAACTGTAGTTCTTTATAGGTCGATACATTTATATTCGATCCGTTTCTACTTAAATCGTTTCTCGCCAGATCGACTAACATTACATGTTCTGCATTTTCTTTTGGATCGCTAAAGAGTTCTTTGGCTACTTTGGCATCCTGTTCGTCGTTACCAGTTCTTTTAAAAGTTCCTGCAAT
>JABSPN010000270.1 GCA_013214425.1 Flavobacteriaceae bacterium
TATCTAATCGAAACATTAGAACCTGTTGGGCCAGATTCATTCTTTAACTGGAATTACTTCGATTCTATATTACAACAAAAAGAACACTTCTCTCCGTATGTTTTTGAAGACACTGCCAAAAAAATACTTGAAGAAAATGAGGACTTGAAAAATGAATTTGAAAAAATGAAAGAAAATGAGTCGTTTGCTAATAATTGGTATGCACAACTAAATTGGATTTATGAGCACAGTCATCATTACGAAAAGGCCTATTTACAATATCCAGTTTACCGATTAAGATAAGTAAGCTTCCACAAGTAATTTGACATTGGCATAGGCATTATCCAAAGCTTTTATCGACTTTTTTTCGCTCTTCCAAACTGCCTTGGTGATTCCCTCCTCCAATTGTGGAGCTAACTCCCCTTTATAGTCAGTTCGCATTAGATACCAGTAGGTGATTTTTAGTTGGAATTTCCCTTTTTGCCTAACTATATGATAGGTTTTTCTTAAAAAGGTATCCATTTTTAAGTTCTGAACACCAGTTTCTTCTTCTACTTCTCGTAAAGCAGTTACTTCGATATCTTCATTTTTTTCAGCTCTACCTTTTGGTAAATCCCACTTATCATTCCTTTCAATGAACAAAAGCTCTCCATTATCATTAACCACCAATCCCCCACCAGCTATTACTAAACCTGTCTTTTTTATAAAGATCTTAAGTAATTGTGATTCATCAGGATGATATAAGTAGGCTGCCTTAATATGTCCCTTATTCAGCTTAAAAATAATAGAATAAATATCAGCTGTATTAAGCAAAAATAGCTGAAAATCAGACTCTTTACCAACCTTACTAGTTAATATAATGGGTTTGTCGTTGACAAAGATTTTATACATTGAATTGTTGAGTCTATATTGTTGTGCTGATAAAAATAAGTTTTTTTTGGATTCTTTATATAAATTATGAATTATTTTTAATTAAAAAATATGTAGGTTTGTCCCATGATTTTAGATAAAGAAACAGCCAAAAAAACAGCAGAACTATTATTACAAATCAACGCTATTAAGTTACAACCAAGCGATCCTTTCACTTGGGCTTCTGGATGGAATTCTCCAATATATTGTGATAACAGAATCACTTTATCTTTTCCAATGGTAAGAACATTTCTTAGAGAAAATCTTGCAAAACAATTAACCGAAGTTTACGGAAAACCAGATGTGATTGCAGGAGTTGCTACTGGGGCTATTGGAATTGGAGCTTTAGTTGCCGAAGAGCTAGGCCTACCTTTTATATATGTAAGACCAAAACCTAAAGAACACGGTAGAAAAAATCAAATAGAAGGTTTCCTTGATTCTGGACAAAATGTAGTTGTAGTAGAAGATTTAATTAGTACTGGAGGTAGTAGTTTAACCGCAGCTGAAGTATTAAAAGAAAACGGCGCAAACGTTAAAGGAATGATCGCTTTATTTACTTATGGATTTAGCATTTCAGAAGAAAATTTTGAAAAAGCTAATGTACAACTCCACACATTAAGTGATTACGAAAACCTAATCGAACAAGCTATAGAAACAAATTATGTTTCTGAAAAAGACATGGACACCTTGACAAGCTGGAGAAATGATCCTTCCACTTGGAATAAATGATAAAATATATGAATATAGATAGTAATAAAGTAGTTGTAAACAAATCAAAAAAAGAAGTCATCGACTTCCTTACTAAAGTTGAGAATTATGAGCAGCTAATGCCCGAAGAAACTAAGTTTGAAGTATTAGGTGACGATATTTTTCTTTTTGCCCTGAAAGGTATGCCTGAAATTAAACTAAAGTTAACTGGGCAAACAGAAAACACAGTTACTCTAGGAGCTGCAAGTGATAAATTACCATTTACGCTTACCGCTAACTTGAATGAAATGGAGGCTGAGAAAACTGAAGCGCATTTGGCCTTTGAAGGACAATTCAATCCAATGATGGCGATGATGGTTAAAGGACCTATTACAAAATTTGTTGGGCAACTATCTGATAAACTAAAAGATATTTAATACAATAATTTGATTTCTTTCAGATCAAACTCCTGAAGAAAATCATTTTCAACTAATACCTGAAGTTTTCCCATTTCAGAAACATTTTTAATAAACCCGGAAAATAAATTACCTTTTGCATCTTTGAATGTAGAAGGTTTATTTTTTCTGAATAAATCATTGGTGTACTGCTCAAAAAGAGTTTCAAAATTCCCCTTTTTCAATTCAGTAAAAAGCTGCTTTAATTCAGTCACAAAAAGAGTCAATATTTCTTCCAGATGATAATGAATCCCCGAGATATCTTTTAAAGAAGTTACAGCATGTAATTGAGCAAAATCCGTTTGATTAACATTCAATCCCACTCCGATCACAGAATGATTAATTGCCTGACTTTTAAAGCTATTTTCAATTAAAATACCACATATCTTCTTATTATCTGACAAAATGTCGTTAGGCCATTTTATCTTAACATGCTCAATCATCTTTTTTTTCAAGAGATTGTATACGGCCAATGATGTGATGATGTTGAGATAAAATTGTTGCTCAATTAATAAGAAAGAAGTATCAAGAAATACACTAAAAGTAAGGTTTTTCCCCTTTTTACTCAACCAAGAACTCCCTCTTTGCCCTTTACCTTCACTTTGAAAATCTGCCCATACAACAGTAAAATCTTCCAACAATTTGTCATTTGTCAAAGACTTCAAATAGTCATTTGTTGAGTGAATGGTATGGAGTTTGATAATTTTCAATTAGTTTTACTAAAAAGTTATAATTTTTCTAACAATTTAAAGACAAAAAAGTAATATTTTTGCTGAATTCAAAATATAATTAATGATAAAAGACAAAGTAAGCACAGATCAACTAATTTCTACAATAATTAAAGGCATAGAGGAAGTTAAGGGTAATGACATAGATATTTTAGATTTAAGAGAGATAGACAATACAGTTTGTGACTACTTTATCATTTGCAACGGTTCTTCAAATACTCAAGTTAATGCAATTACCAACTCTGTTCAAAAACTCGTAAGTAAAGAACTAAAAGATAAGCCCTGGCATATCGAAGGAGGAGATAATGCAGAATGGGTACTTATGGATTATGTTAGCGTTGTGGTTCATGTATTTCAAAAGCACATAAGAGAATATTATGATATTGAAGGTTTATGGGGAGACGCAAAAATAACATCAATATCTACCAATTACTAATACAATACAATGTCAAATAATTCAAACCAGAATAATTCAAATCAGAATAATAAAAACGTCGGAAAGCCAAAGTTTAGCTCTTATTGGATTTATATCCCAATAGCCCTTTTCTTGCTATACTTTGCCTTTGGCGCTAATTCTGATAAAAGAAACGAAATCTCGAATACCGAATTTAGAGAGATCTTATTAACTAATGATATTAAAGAAATCATCATTATTAACAGATCGGTCGCTAATGTCTTTCTAAAAGAAGAAGCCGAATCTAAAGATCAGTATCAGAAATACGTCAATAAAAGTAAGAACTTGCCTTTTGTAGGGAAGATTCCCAACTTTAGTGTTCAAATTGGAGACTATCAAAATTTTGAAACCTATTTGATTGAATCGAGAGAAAAACATAATCTAGATTTCAAAAGAGATAATGATGAAGAATCCAACCCGTTTGGGGACATTTTATTATCTTTCTTACCAATTATCATTCTTATTGCTGTCTGGATTTACTTTATGAGAAGAATGTCTGGTGGCTCTAGTGGTGGACCTGGCGGACAAATATTCAACAT
This sequence comes from Flavobacteriaceae bacterium, assembly GCA_013214425.1. Lineage (GTDB taxonomy): Bacteria > Bacteroidota > Bacteroidia > Flavobacteriales > Flavobacteriaceae > DT-35. Next base: position 3,752 of record JABSPN010000270.1, read on the forward strand.
AGGAAAATCTAAAGCCAAGCTTTTTGATCAAAATACGGAATCAAAAATCACCTTTAAAGACGTGGCTGGTTTAGAAGGAGCTAAAGAAGAAGTTCAGGAAATTGTAGACTTCCTCAAAACCCCAGATAAATATACTTCACTTGGAGGTAAAATCCCAAAAGGAGCTTTACTTGTAGGGCCTCCAGGAACTGGTAAAACATTATTAGCTAAGGCTGTTGCTGGAGAAGCTAAAGTACCTTTTTTCTCTTTATCAGGATCAGATTTTGTAGAGATGTTTGTTGGTGTTGGAGCCTCAAGAGTTCGAGATTTATTCAAACAAGCTAAAGAGAAATCACCAGCTATTATATTCATCGATGAGATTGATGCCATAGGTAGAGCTAGAGGAAAAAATAATTTCTCTGGAAGTAACGACGAAAGAGAAAACACATTGAATCAGTTATTAACTGAAATGGACGGATTCGGTTCTCAAGACAATGTTATTATTATTGCTGCAACAAACAGAGCAGACATACTTGACAAGGCCTTAATGAGAGCTGGTCGATTTGACAGACAAATTCATGTAGAACTTCCTAATCTTACAGAAAGAAGAGAAGTTTTTGAAGTGCACTTAAAGCCATTAAAGATTAAAGATGGTTTAAATATTGATTTCTTGGCTAAGCAAACTCCAGGTTTCTCTGGTGCCGATATTGCAAATATGTGTAATGAAGCTGCATTAGTTGCTGCCAGAAAGGGAAAGAAAGAAGTTGAACGTCAAGATTTCTTGGATGCTGTAGATCGAATTGTTGGCGGATTAGAAAAGAAAAGTAAAATATTTACTGCGGAAGAAAAGAAAACTATCTATGAAATTGCACAAGGATATGGATATAAACCAAGACAATCTTCACCTTCTACCGTAACTCTTGATGTATTTCAAACTTTACCTGCTCAAGATCAATCTAATGTGAATACGCAGTTAAGAGAACCA
>JABSPN010000271.1 GCA_013214425.1 Flavobacteriaceae bacterium
GAACAAGGGTAAGAAGACCTATGAAACTACTTTGGATTTAAAATATGCTGATAACGGAATTTCAGTAGCTAACAGAAAAGAGCAAGAGCGTGTAACCAAGAAACTATATGACATGACGCAAGAATTGGCGTATACGGTTTATAAACTTGACGCTATGGTCGACTACGGAAAGATGTTAAACGAAAAGAATAAGAAAGCGGCCAAAACAACAAAGTTTCTAATTAATGAATTAGAAGCTCTTAAGAAAACAATGGTTGTTACAACTGGCGATAACTATGTAGGTTCTGCTGAACCTGAATTAAGAGAGAAATTAGCTGATTTATATAGTAAAATTGCTGGAACGTATGACAAGCCAACAAGTGCCGAAATGGACAACTTATCCGCAATTGAAGATCGTTACAACAAAGCAATGGCTAAATTCAAGAGTGTCAAGCAAAAACGTTTGCCAAAAGTAACTGCATTTGCTAGTAAGAATGAATTACCAGCTTTAGAAATTAAAGCTTTCGAAGAGTTTTTAGATATGTAAACGTTAGAGTAATTATCTATAATTACCAATAAGAGGCCTTGCTATATCGCAAGGCCTTTTATTGTTTACAACTTAGTTTATAACTCAATTCAGTACGTGAAATAACAAACTTATTATTGGCTAACTTAGAGATAAACTAAACTGATGTGTGATGGACAACAGGACAATTGATCTTTTAAATATTAGACAGGGAATGAAAACAACTACTCTTTCCGATAACATGAGTGACGATGAGCGTTTTCAAAACACAACAATAAGACCCGCAATAAAGTTTCAAAACGATCTGCTCGTTGAAGCGTTTATAAATTACACTAGAAAACATAAAAATGTATTCCAAAGCCTTTCTCCTGAAAAGAAGTTAGACTATATTGAAAATGCGATTCACAAAGACATGAAATTCAGAAACTCACTGAAAGGAATGGTGATTGGAGTCTTTTCTGTAGATGAATACAAACAATACATTCAAAACTCTTCTGCTCTAAATAAAAGAATGATGAATATTGTGATTGAACGACTTAAAAGCCAGGTGATTTTATTTGAAAATTCAGAACCCACTATTCCATAATACTTGACTCTCCATTTAAATCTGTTGTGAGTACATCGCTCATATAATCGAAAAACTGACGCAAAATTTTAAAAGTTTCTACAACTTGTTTAACAAAGTTTTCAGAAATCATCTCTGCATCAGTAAAACTTTTCATCACATAGAATTGCTTTTTCTTGATTAAATCAATTGCTGGATGGGTTTTATCAAATCCTCTAGGCGCCGTTTTTAATTCCTCTCCCCTTAGTTCACCAAATGTTGTCTTGAACTTGGAATCGTTAAGTATATCTCTAATTTCGCTGTCGTCTAATTCAAATTCTTTCCTAATTCTCATTAAATCTTTGGGTTCTGGTCCGTAAAATCCACCCCCAACCATACATTGTCCTGGTTCAATATTTAACCAATATTCTCCCTTTAATTTGGCTGTAGCTCTTTTAAAGCTTCCAGCAAATCTAGCTTTATAAGGAGTTTTATCTTTAGAAAAACGTACGTCACGATAAATACGCATGATTTTATGAGATTCTATATCATCAGATTTTCTCAATTCCTCCTGAACAGTAGCAAAAAAGACTTTGGCTTCTTTTTCATGAATTTTAAATTCTGATTTATTTTCGTTAAACCAGTCACGATTGTTGTTTTTCGCTAAGTTCTTCAGGAAACTGAGGTTTTTCTTTGATATGGTTGTCATACAATTATTTTTCCTAAAATACTGATTTACTCTGATTCTCAAAATCCCCCTATTTGTTAAAATTTTCTTAAATCACTACTTTGCTATGCATAGTACTGTAACAAACATAGAAACTTATCGTCATATAAGTACATCATCAAAAAACAATAACATTATGGAATTTTTAAACAGATTATTAGAAGCTTTTTACGGAATCAATGACAATCAATTTGTATCGAGAAGATCAACAGTAGATTATAGAAGATCTAAAAGTGTGATCTGGAACAAAAGAAGACACTTTAGGTATTTACACCACTAACAAAAAAACCATCTGCAAAACAGATGGTTTTTCTTTTATTGTTACAGTTCTTTATCCTCCTATTCGAATCTTCATCAATCCTTCTCCACGTCTTCTACCATACTAATTCATCATCTACTGAACCTTCTTTTAGCTAATCTTTTCAAACTTCTCCTGTTTCACCTGTTTCCCCTTCGTTGATTCAGTAATGCTAACTCCATTCTTAGGGTCATAACAATTTTAGTACTAGAATTTGATTGATGCTATTTTGTCTTATGATAAATGATTTAAATAACTGAAAGATAATTAATTGGTGATTTAATTCTGAGTAACGTTTTTTAAAAGTTCAGTAAACATAGGGGTTTTCAAGCTTTGTCTACTGCAACTAATTTATTCAATTTTCTCCGTAAAACGTTTCCAAGAAGTAATTAATTTTTTGGAAATAGGAGGAATTACTGATAACGTTTGCGAGAATAGGTTAACTAGTGTTAACTCACTAAATCGACTTTGTTTAAAATTAGTCCTGAAGGAGGTGCGATATAGGTGATTGGAAATTCAACATTAGGTAAGTTTAACGAATTTTCGATCTCTTCAAAAGTGTATTCTCCTTTACCTAATTGAATTAATCTCGCCATAATTAAACGTATCTGATTCCGTTTAAAACCTTCTCCTCTAACTCTAAGTATATAACTCTTTTCAGGAAAAAAATTGGCTAGATATATGGTATTTTCAATTATTTCCGAAGTTAATATTGTTCCTTGTGTTATTGTCTTTTCGGTTGGTTTATAACAATAATTCCTGAAATCGTGTTCTCCTTCAAAAAGCTTGACCGCTTTTTGCATTAAACTCAAGTTTAAGTTCCAATCAAAATTTACCATAAAAGGAGCTGCAAAGGGGTGATTCTTTTCTCCAAACGAAAACAAATACATATATTCCTTTACTTTTGGATGCTGAATGATATTAAATTTTTCATCGGTTTCAACAATAGATAAGGCTTTAATATCTTGAGGTAAATTTTTATTGAATAAAGGAAGAAAAGCCTCAACATCTAAAGGCTTTTCATCTAAATACAATTCAATATATGTTTGATTTACAGATACTTTCGCGTCTGTTCTTCCAGCAGCTAAGGTTTTAAACTTTTTATGCTCCAACACATAGGATAATGTTCGTTCAATCATACGCTGAACAGTATTCACTTCGGGTTGCTTTTGCCAACCATGGAAACGAAAACCTAAATACTGAATTTCTATAATATAATATGACCGTTTAAAACTCATAATAAACGGCAAATATAGGGAGATATTCGTTACATTTATAGAAACTTCACCAACATGAATGTAATAAAACTACCGTTTGAATTTGATGTAGAAAAGCTACGTGCGGCTTATCATGGTATCCCAAAATCTGAGTTTTACTGTATTAGCAACCCTTCAGTGACACCAGATACACTAACTTCTATTCACCTTATAGAGCCCGATAAAAATGAAGTATTTCATCCCACAAAAAGATTGGAGCAACTTCCCTATTTACAAGAAGTTTTAGACACCTTTATCTGTGATAAGGAAACCTTCAGGATTCATACATTAGCAGCTGGAGCCAAGATAAAAGCGCATCGGGATAACGCTTTAAATTATGAAAACGGTTCCTTGCGATTGCATATTCCTATCTACACAGATCCCAATATCAAAATGATTTCAGAAGATCAAGAATTTATTTTAAAAGCAGGAGAATGTTGGTATTTTGACTTTAATAAAATACATGCTGTTGAAAACAATAGTAGTATGGATCGAGTGCATTTAATTATTGACTGCCTTTCTAATGACTGGTGGGATTCTATAATGAGTGATTATGGGAAGTCAAGAGAACAATACGAACGTAAAATGACAGCAAAGGAATTGGCATCCTTTAAAAAACAATTGGAACTCATAGGGTCTGATGTTGCTAAAACACTATTGAAAAATCTGAATGAATAAGTTAAACAGGCAATTTATTGGTTTTATTAGCACTCCTGAATTATGGGATGGTTCACATAGTTTAGGCTTAACACAATTTCAACTCCCTACTGAAAGTTTCAGTTTTACTGGAGCTATCTCAGAAAATTTGATGCTCGGCAAACGAATGGAACATTTTTTTGAGTTTCAAATTAATTCCTTGCCTTCCACAGAAATCATTTGTCAGAATATTCAAATATATCGTAATAAAATTACATTAGGTGAATTGGATTTTATCATTCAAACTGCTTCTGAAACAATTCATATTGAACTGGTCTATAAATTCTATCTATATATTCCTTCTGAAAATATGATTGAAATTGAAAAATGGATTGGTCCCAACAAAAAGGATTCTTTTATAGAGAAACTAACCAAACTTCAAGAGAAACAACTGCCATTACTATTTAAAGAGGAGACTAATCCTTTATTAGAATACTACAGGATCAAGCAGGAAACCATCAAACAACGCGTTTGTTTTAAAGCACAACTATTTTTGCCATTACATGAAATGGATTCTATTCCTCCTGAAGTTAACCCTAAATGCATCTA
>JABSPN010000272.1 GCA_013214425.1 Flavobacteriaceae bacterium
AGCTAATGGTGGGGCAATATTTAATTATCAAGAATCTTATTCTACTCAAACAGATTCAACTTGGTCTGTTGTATGGAGTTTAGGGACACGTTACAAATTGACTCCATTATCTGACTTAATGTTAGATTTAAGATGGCAATATTACTTCTCTGATTGGGTTGATGGATTAGACCATAATGACTCTTCAGATAAGTATAACGACTGGAATGTTTGGTTAAACTTTGGTTATATTTACTATTTAGATTAAAAAATACCATTTATATACAAAAGGCCTGATATTAATATCAGGCCTTTTTATTTTATTACAATTTATCCAATGCTTGTTTTAAATCATCTATCAAATCTTCCTTATCTTCAATTCCAACACTCAATCTAATTAATGAATCCACAACTCCTGTGTTCTCTCTTTCTTCCTTCGGAATTGCAGCATGTGTCATACTAGCCGGATGCCCAACCAACGACTCCACTCCACCTAAAGATTCTGCAAGTGTAAAAACCTTTAAGTTTTCGATAATTTTAATCGCTTCTTCGTATGTATTTCCTTTAGTTGTAAAAGAAATCATCCCTCCAAAATCATTCATTTGTTTCTTGGCAACTTTATGATTAGGGTGATGCTCAAAACCAGGCCAATAGACTTTATCAGTTTTTACGTGTCTATTCAAAAACTCAGCGATTGCCTTACCATTTTCACAATGCCTTTGCATTCTAACATGCAGGGTTTTAATACCTCTTAATGCTAAAAAACTATCTTGAGGACCACATATGGCCCCACTGGCATTTTGAATAAAATATAATCTCTTTGCTAACTCTTCATCTTTAACAACTAAAGACCCCATAACTAAATCACTATGCCCACCTATATATTTTGTTGCACTATGCATTACAATATGGGCTCCTAAATCTAAAGGCTGTTGCAAATACGGCGTAGCAAAAGTATTGTCTACTCCCAACAACAAATTATGATCTGAAGCTACTTTAGCTACTGCCTTTATATCTATAATATTCATCATAGGGTTTGTTGGAGTTTCTACCCAGATAAGTTTTGTTTTATCATTAATATAAGAACTTATTTGATTGGCATTCTGCATTCCAACAAAATGAAATTTAATACCAAAATCCTCAAAAATCTTAGTGAATAATCGATACGTTCCCCCATATAAATCGCTGGTAGAAATCACTTCATCTCCAGATTTTAGTAATTTCATTACAGCATCAATAGCTGCTAAACCCGAACCAAAAGCCAATCCGTACTTTCCGTTTTCAAGACTCGCCAACGCATTTTCTAATGCAGTTCTGGTTGGGTTATGGGTTCTACTATATTCATACTCCGGATGAGTTCCAGGCGTTGATTGTGCATAGGTAGAAGTTTGATAAATTGGAGGCATTACAGCCCCATATGCTTTATCGAATTGCTGTCCTCCGTGAATTGCCTTCGTGTTAAATTTCATCTTCAAACAATTAAGTAATCTAAAATATAAACTTTAAGTCGATTTCATTTACTTTTGCTTAAATTAACTTTATAAAGTGATGAGGAAAGTATACTATTTAAAAACTTGTGATACCTGCAAACGAATTCTAAAGTCTTTATCTCTCCCTTCATATTTTGAGCTTCAAGACATCAAAGAGTCTGAAATAACCGTTAATCAATTGGAAGAAATGCACCAGTTATCCATAAGCTATGAAGCTTTATTCAGTAAAAGAGCCAAGCTTTATAAAGAAATGGACTTAAAAAATCAAGTATTATCAGAAGCAGATTATAGGCATTACATACTTCATCACTACACGTTCCTTAAAAGACCTGTAATTATTGTTGACAACGAGATTTTTATTGGGAATGCTAAAAAAGTGGTTGCATCAGCTTCTGAAAGAATTAGCACCTTGTAACCAAATTGGCTAAAAACTAATTCTTGAATTTGTCTAACATTACTGTACTTATTCCGACTAATCCTTTGCATAAATTAGCTTTCTTTTAACAGAAGAAATTTAGGAAATAGTTATTTTTGATTTAACAGACGAATAACACTCTTGAACTATTCTAACACCATATATAATTCTATAAATGAGCTTCCAGATTCCCTTTGGAATGAACTGGACTGCAATGAAAACATCTACTTCAGTAAAGACTATCTTTATGCATTTGAAGCTTTTAATGCTGAAATGATAGATTTTCACTATATCTTGACTCGCAAAGATGATTTGCCTGTTTCTCTTGCTGCCATCCAAATTTTGAATTATGATTTTGACAAACTGGTTTCTGCTCCTAATTCGAGCAGATTTATTGAAAAAATAGGCAGACATGTTTTTTGCTTTCTAAAAAGAGACTATCTAAAAATGATCATTTGTGGCAATACTTTTTTAAGTGGAGAACATGGTATTTTCATTGCAAAAGATCAGGACAAAAGAGAGATTATTGAAGAAATTCTTACCAGTATTCAAAAACTCATTAAATCTGATCCTTTTTTAAAGAAATCTACGGATGTCATTCTCATCAAAGATTTTATAAAAGAATCGTTACCCATTAGCGATCGAATCAAGAAGTATAACTTTTCACCCATCAAGGTAGATCCAACAATGGTTCTTGAATTAGATGATAGTTGGATCAGTTTTGACGATTATTTAAACGCTTTTAAATCTAAATTTAGAGTCAAAGCCAAAAAAGCTTACAAAACCAGTAGGCAGTTAACAGAGAAAAATTTTTCAAGTGACGACATTCTAGAAAATATAGATCGCTTAAGTGAACTGTACACTAATGTTATCCGTAAGTCTTCTTTTAATATTGGTACATTAGACTTGTCTACTTACGAATACTTAAAAAATAATTATCCTGAAAATTTTATCCTGAAAGCTTATTATTTAGACGACATAATTGTAGGCTTTATGAGCGGAATGATTAACGAAAATAGATTAGACGCTCATTTTATAGGTTTGGATTACGAACTTAATAAAGAACATGCTATTTACTCCAGAATTCTATATGATTACTCAAAAATTGGGATTGAAAAAGGATTAAAATATGTGAATTTTGGAAGAACTTCAGGAGAAATTAAGAGTACATTGGGAGCAAAACCTCAAGAGCTCACTTTTTATTTAAGACATAAAAAATCTGTTGCTAACTTCTTTTTTAAACCTTTTTTAAGGAAGATTAAACCCACTCATTACGAGCAACGATATCCCTTTAAAAAAGAAAAGGCCCATGCACTTGTGTAATAACCTTGTTATCATATTTTTCTTGTTATTTTAGTCTAGGCATTTACCATACCTCCCATTATGGCAAATGTGACCACCAAATAACCCACAATAACAAACATGTATTTGAAAGAATATTGTTCAAATAAAGCATCCGTCACTAATGCGAACATTACTAAAAACGAGCTCAATATCACACCGTGAAAATCACCGTGCTTAAAAGACATAAAAGCCTCTGAACCATTTGTATACTCTGGAGAACCTCCAAACATCACTGTTCTTGATAAGCAAAAAGCGGTCAAAAATGCTCATACAACAGACAAACAAAAAAAGAATCATATTTCTTTTTTGAGCTTTCTCTTCTGTTATACCACTTTCTTTCATCCAAATCGTTCCAAAACTTTTGGATTGTACCAAATAAACCCAACAACTACAGCTGAGATTGAAGCTACTATTAGAGCGAACCCATTAATTTTCATGTCCATATGAAAAACTGTTATTGAGCTAGTTTGCTAAAGTTAACTTTTTTAAAAGGGATTCAAAATTTAATCATTCAGCTTTTATTACCTTTGTGCAACTTTTATCGCCTATGATACAGTCAATGACAGGATTTGGAAGGCACATTTTACAACTTCCAAACAAGAAAATTACAATCGAAATAAAATCTCTAAACAGTAAAAATTTAGACGTCAATGTTCGCATGCCCTCTTACTATAAAGAAAAAGAGATAGGTATGAGAAAGCTCATCGCTAAAAAATTAATACGAGGAAAGGTTGATATTTCTTTGTTTGTTGAAATGACTGGAGAAGAAACCTCATCGAGTATTAACAATACTATCGTTTCAGAATATATCAAGCAATTAAAATTAATTTCACAAGAAGGATCAGATATGGAGTATCTACAGGTAGCTATGAGATTACCTGATGCGATGAAAACAGAGCGAGACGAAATAGATGATGAAGAATGGAGCGCTATCGAAGTAGGAATCAACATTGCTCTGGAAAAGATTGAAACTTTCAGGATAGATGAAGGAGTTTCTTTAGAAAAAGACTTTACTGATCATATAAATAATATTGCCGAATTACTTAAAAAGGTAATAATAATAGATCCAGATCGTATTACTGCTGTGAAGGCAAGATTAAATCAAGCCTTAAGTGAATTAGAACAAAATGTAGACGAAAACAGGTTTGAGCAAGAGTTGGTTTATTATCTAGAGAAATATGACATTAATGAAGAAAAAGTTCGCTTAGACAATCACCTTGATTATTTTATAAAAACTTTAAACAGCCCAGAATCTAATGGTAAAAAACTTGGTTTTATCTCTCAGGAGATTGGTCGAGAAATCAATACTATTGGTTCAAAAGCCAATTATGCCGAAATGCAGCA
>JABSPN010000273.1 GCA_013214425.1 Flavobacteriaceae bacterium
AGTACGATGATCCTAGAACATATGCTTCCAAAAAGGAATAATGCTTAGACGGCAAAGAATTTATTTTTTATTGCATAAATAACCAGGCCAGTTCTGTTTTTTACATTTAGTTTTTCAAATAAAGTATCTCGATAACCATCTATGGTTTTTGGGCTCAAACACATAGTGTCTGCAATTTCTTTATAGGTCATTTCGGAACAAGCCAATTGCATGAACTTGATTTCATTATCTTTAAGATTGATCTCAGGCTCTTCATTCATGACCGATTTTATGAGCACTTTGGTAACGTTACTTGAATGGTAAAATCCGCTATTGATTAATTCGTTTAATGCGGTTTCCAGTTCTGTTTTTTCGATGTCCTTGAGCAAGTATCCTTTAGCTCCTGCTTTCAGCATTTTGATAATGGCGTATTCGCTTTCTTCTAAAGATAATGCCAGTACTTTTAAATCAGGATGATTATTGCTAATCCACTTCATAGATTCAAAGCCGTTCATTTGTGGCATGTTAGTATCCATCAGGATCACATCAGGAATATTTTTTTCGAATTTTAGTTTGTCCATCAAATCAATACCGTTTTTACAGGTGTAAATCACTTCAAAATTTTCGAATGTATTGATTAAGCTTGTTAAAGCTTGTGAGAATATCACATGATCATCAACTATGACTACTGAATGTTTCATACAGGGGGATTTTAATGCTTAGTTGAGTTCCTTTATTGTTTGCTGAAGTTAACTTAGCTTCAGCTTTAATAAGTTTAGCTCTGTTTTCGATATTGATAAGTCCAAGCCCTTTTAGGTTTTGGTCGCTTGTATCAAAACCAATACCATTATCATGTACTGTAATATACAAAAAATTGGTTTGATAGTCTAAAGAGACATTTAGTTTGGTGGCTCTAGAATGTTTTATAGAATTGCTAAAGAATTCTTGAATGATTCTAAAGGTAATTAAGTTTTCGTTTTTGTTTAGGTTGTGTTTATCACCTTTAATTTCTATGGAAGCCTTGATAAAATTTAATCGGTTAAATCGGTTGATTTCAATTTCTAAAGCTTCAATTAAGTCGATGTTTTCTAAGTACTCAGGGTTAGAGATTCGTGATAAAGCCCTTAATTCTTTGATACTTTTGCTTAAGGTTTGATTGACTTCTTCTTTGGCTTCACGATTAGCATCGATATGGTTTAATTGAATTTTAGCTACACTGAGTAATTGTCCGATATTATCGTGTAATTCCCAACTTAAGTTTCTCAGTGTCGTTTCTTTAATTTCGATTTGTGTTTTGGCTATTTCCTGAAGCAACTTTTGTTCTGTTTCCTTTTTCTCTAAAATTAATTGTGATTTTCTTTTTTGAAAAACAAGAAAGAGAATGATGATAATTATACCAATAATTACTGCTGTTGAGGAAAGCAAAATAAGTAATGAAATTATTTCTTCTCGTTCCATAAAAATGCTAAAATATAAGAAGTGTAGAGGATTATATTTAAAACTAGAAGAATAACAAAATAAATAACAGGATCAATCTTTAAAAATGGCATGATGTATTTATTTAACGATATCATAGGGATCATGCCTAGGTAAAAAATGATCTGACCTAAACTAATCCAAAAAACCATGTTATGCTTTACTTTAAATACAGTATCACTAAATAGCTGTTCTATAAAATAAAAACATATACTTATAACTAAAAAGATAGCTCCGAATAGGAAAAGAATGCTTAGATACTCGCTTTTAAATTCAAGATATAGGATATTGTATATAATGAAAATCAAGAAAATAATAATAAAAAATAAAGTGGTCGCTTTTAAAATTTTGTTTTTTTGGAGAGCTCTATACCAAAAAAGCAAAAAGGGAATACTAATTATGGTATAAATATTTAGAACAATATAATTCTCTTCTGTTTCCAAAACATAACCAAAGAAGGTCCCTAAGCTATCACAAAGAAAAGTTATCCAAAGAAATATTAAGAAGTAATTTTCTGTTTTCGAACCAACCTTTTTAATAGCCACCATATAGGTAGCTATTAAAGAAGCTATTAATTCAAATGAATTAATAAGTATAGGTGTATAGTCTAACATTTCTTTAGTAATCTTTTGGAGGCATACCTCCACTACCATAATTTAAGGCATCAATCCCATCAATATTATCGTCTCCGTCATGATCATTATTATTGATTTGAAATGTACGATTCATCGATCCTTGAAGTGTAGGGTCAGATCCAGAAGTAGGTGTGAGAAACAGTGTAGTATATACCTTTTCATTTCCATCGAAACCTATTGGGTAAGCCCCTAAATAAATACGCATCCCTAAATCTGAATAACCCATTTCTGAGGCTTCAGATTCAACATAAGCGATATACTGCTTTAAGCGATTTAGTTTAAAAACAAATTCTCTGGTATCTGGATAATCAATTATCGAATCGATAATCGCATACCGCTCTGTTTTGTAAGTTTCTTCTAATAAATTGGCTTGATCCTTTGTAATAGTGCCTTCAGGTTTTTCTGCATTTGGGATATTGTTTTCACAATTAGATAAACGAATTCCTAAAATAATAACTAGGGTAAGTAAAATAGCGATAATCGGCAGGGCCGCTCTTTTAATAAAATCCATATGTCTGTTTTTTTAATTGGTTATTAATTGTTGTAAATGTAAAGATTATTAATAAGTATTAAAATGACTGAAATTAATTTGGGTGTTTTTCCTGTTGCTAAAATGGTATTAAGATGTAACCCACTTGTTTATTATACCTAAGTATAATAAATTTAGTATTCATTACGTGATTTCTTATGTTATGTAAAGTCAATTTCCTCGGCCATTATTCGAAGTAAGTCAGATTGGTTTACTAGAGTTAACGCTTTCGTCATACTAGGTTTTAACTGCTCATGATTTTTAAACATCTCTAATAATCCCATTAGGTATGTGTTGAAATCTATATGCTTTTCATATCGAATCATACCAGCTTGTTTGGCGAGTTGTAAGATTTGTGAAATGATTTCTTTGGCTTGGCTAACTTTGTATTCTACCGGTTCAACCACGGCTAGTAAAACGTTTTGTGAGGGATGAATTAATGAAGATGCTACATGCAATTGCTCTTTTCTTCTAGATACATTTTTTTCTACCGATAGAAGAGGAGTGAGTAATTGACTTCTAAATCCAGCTATTTCGGAACACTGAGGATAATTGTATTGCTTCAGGAAGTCTTCTGCCTCCCGAAGCCAATCTGTGAATACCTGAATAAAGTGAACATCTCTTTGACTTAATTGATCAACCATGTCCGGAACCTGAAATAATAGCGCTCGACATTTAGAGACAATATCTAAAAGTGATTTATTCATAATGATTATTTTAAGTTAATTACTCAGGTAACAATTTAGAAGTTGTTTCTCCATTTTCATGTTCTATGGTATGCCATTCCATGCCTTCTTCTTGTACCTTCATTTTGATGAATACCATATTCTCGGGCTTTTGTTCTCTTAACTTGTGAGCTTCAACAATAACATTCGCACGCTCTAGGGAATTTTGCGATTCTCGAGATCGAATCTCTTGTTGCATTCTTTGGTTTAACTTATTGATAAGATAATCTCTTGTAATCGCTACTTCTTGATTATCCTGAGTTCTAATTGAACTTTGTCCTTTAAGTTCCATAATTCTTATGGCGATCTTATCGGAGAAATCATGGAGAACAATCTCTTGATCTTCTCCTGCTTTTAATCGCTTTTCTAGTTGATCAGCTTCGGCGAATAAATACCTTCTTATTGGAGTAGAGACCTCTCGTTTGAAACTTGTTACTTGATATGCGTTGATAAGTTCGTCGTAACTTCTTGAAACGAAAGTTTTATTATCTATTGGCTGAAAGTCTACAGGTTCAGAAGTTTGCATTTCTTCAATAGCAACTGGAATAGTAAACTCGATATCTTTCATTCTCATTCTAGGAATAGAGAAATGTTTTAAAAGTCTGTGCTGAGCATATTGTTCAGCAATGCTGGCGGATTCGATATCCGCCAGCACTCTTGCTTGATTTACACTGGCAACCAAGGTTCCCAGATATTCTTTTAAATCTGCCATTGTTGTTGTATTATATTAAGCAGCAGAGGCTGGTGTTGAAACAATAGCATTTTCTAAAATTCCTAAGAGCTTCTCCATTCCTGCAGGCATTTCATCTTGAACTGCTTTTACATGTACAGCCATAGAATAGGTCTTTTCGATATTAAACCCTTGCTGAGATTTTCTCTTATAAGAGGCAGAAACATTTAGCTT
>JABSPN010000274.1 GCA_013214425.1 Flavobacteriaceae bacterium
ATTTCACTACAGCATTACCTGTACATTCTTTCTGTTGCACTTGTCCTGGTTTTTCAACCGACGGAGGTTATCCGCTACGATGCACTGTGGTGTCCGGACTTTCCTCTCTCCTATTCGGACAGCGACAAGGAAGTCTGCTTAATGCAAAGGTACAATTTTAAGTCAAAATCTTCTTTTTATATCTTAAAAGCTAATAGTAAAGTATTGTTGATAAATTCCTTCAAAATTTCAAATTGAAAATCAAGGATATCATTAGTATTTTTATCTTTGTTTAAAATAGTTTTCATGGAACATTTTATAGTATCGGCTAGAAAATATCGCCCTAAAACATTTAAAGATGTTGTAGGACAACAAGCCATTACGAATACCTTATTAAATGCGATTGAAAACAATCATTTGGCACAAGCTTTATTGTTTACAGGGCCACGTGGAGTTGGTAAAACCTCATGCGCTAGAATATTAGCGAAGCAAATCAATCAACAAGAAGGAGAAGTGAATGAAAATGAGGATTTTGCCTTCAATATTTTTGAATTAGATGCCGCATCAAACAACTCTGTTGATGATATTAGAAATCTAATCGATCAGGTTAGAATACCTCCTCAAGTCGGAAAATATAAAGTCTATATTATTGATGAGGTACACATGCTCTCTTCTGCAGCATTTAATGCCTTTCTAAAGACATTAGAAGAGCCTCCCAAGCATGCGATTTTTATTTTAGCGACTACTGAAAAACATAAAATCATTCCAACAATCTTATCCAGATGTCAAATTTTTGATTTTAAGCGTATCACTGTCAATGATGCTAAAGAATACTTAGCACATATTGCTCAAGAGCAAGGTGTTGAAGCTGAAGACGATGCACTTCATATCATAGCGCAAAAAGCAGATGGAGCTATGCGTGATGCACTTTCTATTTTTGACCGTGTAGTTAGTTTTTCAGGAAAACAGCTTACGAGACAAGCCGTTACTGAAAACCTGAATGTGTTAGATTATGAAGTTTTCTTTAAGAGTACAGATCTAATTCTCTCCAACAATATTCCTGAATTGCTATTATTATTCAATAATACATTAGCAAAAGGTTTTGAGGGGCAACATTATATTGCAGGTTTGGCTTCGCATTTTAGAGATCTATTGGTATGTAAAGATCAATCAACTATCAACTTATTGGAAGTTGGAGAACAAACCAAACAAAAATATTTAGAACAATCGCAGGCGGCACCTTATCCATTTTTATTGGAAGCAATTGAAAAAGCTAATTCTTGTGATTTAAACTATAGAACTTCTCGTAATCAACGCTTATTAGTTGAATTATGCCTGATGCAACTTGCTTCAATAACTTTTGAGGCCGAAAAAAAAAAGTCTAAAGACTTCATAATTCCTGCATCATTCTTTATAGGTGTCCATCCTCCAATTGAAACTAAAAATGAAAAAGCAATTGTCTCCGAAGTTACTCAAGAGGAAATGCAGTCAGAACCTGTAGTTCAGGAGCAAGTACAAGAGGTAGTGAAATCTAAGCCAAAACCAGAGCTTACAACTACTGCTGATTCGAAAAAAATTTCAGGATTATCACTTAAAAGTATTCGAGAAAAGAACACGCATAAAAAACTTCAGGAGGAAAAATCAAAAATCGATCAATTAAACTTGCCGAAAGAGGAATTTTCAAAGGAAGATTTTGAAAATTATTGGCATAAGTATATTGATAAGCTTAATAAAAAAGGAGGGAAAATTATTGCTTCGATATTAGAAGTTGATAAACCAAAATTAGAAGGCACTAAAATTCATCTTGAATTTCCTAATGAGACGATGAAAGTTGAATTAGACAGAGCTAAAGGCAGTTTGTTAGAATATCTGAGGAAGAAATTAAGAAACTACAGTATTGATTTGTCCATTACTATAAATGAGGAAGCAGAAAAGAAATATGCCTATAGTACTAGAGAGAAATATGAAAAATTAAAAGAGATAAATCCGTTAATCGATAAGCTTAGGATTGAATTCGGCTTAGATATTGACTAAAATGACTGAATTATGCTTGGATTGAAGTTACCTACTGACCCTAGATGGGTGAATATCGTTGAAAAAAATATTGAAGAGATTCTTACAGATCACGCTTATTGCGAACAAAAGGCAACAAGTACTGCGATTTCATTAATTGTAAAGTTTCCAGAAAAAACAGAATTGGTGCAAGCTATGGTTGCTTTGGTCAAAGAAGAAATTAGTCATTTTAAAATGGTTCATGATAAAATACTGGAGAGAGGCTGGGTATTAGGTAAAGAACGCAGAGATGACTATGTGATCGAATTGACCAAGTTCTTCTCTAAAGGGCACAGCAGAAACACACATTTAGTACATAAGCTGTTGTATGCGGCACTTATTGAAGCCAGGAGTTGTGAGCGCTTTAGATTGCTTTCAGAAAATATTGAGGATAAAGAATTAGCTGAGTTTTATAGAAATCTAATGGTTTCGGAAGCCAATCATTATACCATGTTCCTAAAGTTTGCTCGTCAGTATAGCGACAATTTAGATGAGGTAAATCTAAAATGGCAAGCTTTATTAGAATATGAAGCTGAGATCATGAAAAATCTAGGAAAAAAGGAAACGATGCACGGTTAAACTCATACTATTTGTAAGTGGTGCTAAATGATTTCCTGATACAAACTTTTAATGATTCCGTCGGCTAGACCAATTTTGGGTACATACACTTTTTTGGCTCCACTCCACTTCATAGAATTCAAGTAAATTTTTAATGCAGGGATTATAACATCTGCTCTATCAGGATTTAATCCGATTTCTGAAATACGTTCAGTATAACTCATTGCATTTAAAAAATGGAACTGGGCGTTTAAAAAGATATGGGATAATGGCTTATCTACAGTCTTTCCCGAGAGCTTATGAATCTTGTTAATATTTCCTCCTGATCCAATTAAAGCAATCCTATCCATTCCTTTGGAATTCTTTTTTACCCAGGCTTCAATTTCATCCCATATTTGCTCACTCACCATTTCATTGATTAATCTTACGGTACCAATTTTAAATGATTTTGAATTGATCAATCTTCCATTTGAAAAGAAGGTGAATTCTGTACTCCCCCCTCCAACATCAATATATAAATAGCTTTTATCCTGTTCTATTAATGCTTTGAGGTCTGTGGACGCGATAATGGCTGCTTCTTTTTTACCATCAATAATATTAATATCAATACCAGTATTACTTAAAATCTGATCGGCAACAACTTGTCCATTAGTAGCCTCTCGCATGGCAGAAGTAGCGCAAGCCATGTAACGCTCTACTTCATTTGCCCTCATGAGTAATTTAAATGCATTCATAGCGTCTGTCAGTTTATCAATATTCTTTTCAGAAATCTCGCCAACAGTAAAGGAGTCCTGACCTAATCTGATAGGGACTCTTACTAATGAACTCTTCTTAAACAATGTGGGTTTGTTCTCTTGTTCTACTATGTTTGCAATTAACATTCTTACGGCATTAGAGCCTACATCAATTGCAGCATATTTCTTAATATTAAATTTCAAATGTGTAATTTTTCTACTTTAAGTAATAATTATAAGTTTCAAATTGAGAGCGGATTGGTGGCAGCTCATTTTTACGATATTCATTATTTTGATCTGCGCCAAATAATCTGGCTTTAACATTGTCGTTCCAACATATCATAAACGTATCAATAATCTCTTTTTTTACATCTTTATCATATATTGGACATGAGACCTCTACTCTATTATCCAGATTTCTTGTCATCCAATCAGAAGAAGAAATATAGACTTTTTCTTCTCCGTCATCACCAAATATCAGTACACGAGGATGTTCTAAATATTTATCAACTATACTAATTGCTTCAATATTTTTACTAAACCCTTCAATACCAGATTTTAAACAACAAATTCCTCTTACAATCATTTGAATTTTAACACCTGCCTGACTAGCCTGATACAACTTGTCGACCATTTTATAATTACTAATACTGTTTAATTTAATTCTAATTCTACCTTTTCCTCCTGAAGTTACCTTAGCAATTTCTTCATCAATTAGTTTACTAAAGCTATTTCGAGAATAGTGTGGTGAAACGATTAAATGCTTATAATTGTTTACGATATAATTGGTTTCAAAGAAATTGAAGACTTTGTTTAAATCTTTTAAAATCTCCTGATTCGAAGTAAACAAGGTATAATCAGTGTATATTTTTGCTGTAGAACTATTAAAGTTACCTGTGCTTATAAAACCATAACGTTTGATTTTATCTTCTTCTCGTCTTTCAATCACGCAAATTTTACTGTGTACCTTCAGTCCAGGGACGCCAAATATCAATTTCACCCCTTCATCCTGCATCTTTTCTGCATAATATATATTGGCCTCTTCATCAAATCTAGCTTGCAATTCTATTTGTACCGTAACATCTTTTCCATTTTTAGCCGCATTGATTAATGAACTGGCTATATAAGATATTTTAGCTAGACGATAAATGGTGATTTTAATACTCGTAACACTAGGGTCTAAAGCAGCTTCCCTTAAAAATTTAATGGTATATGAAAAGTTGTGGTA
>JABSPN010000275.1 GCA_013214425.1 Flavobacteriaceae bacterium
AGACATCATAACCTAAATTCCAGTAGCCGATGTTTTTCAGTAGATCACCTTTTTTAAACACTGAATCATCTCCCATATCAACTTTGATCTTTCCATGATTGTAAAGCTCACACCAATCTCTACGTGTCATGGTTTTCTTTTCGTCTATAGCCACTAATTCTAATTTTGTAAATCCTTCATCTGGCGGCACATCACTCATGTAGTTATTAGAAAAATACGGTGCGGCATTCTTAGAAGTAATATCAGATAAATACATGTTTTTAGAACGCAACGATAATAATGGATCAGATGATTCATTAAAAGGAACAGAATATTTATCGATACCCAAGTCACTAATGGTTTTAGTGACCAATCGATGTCCTTCTCCTTTTGGAGTACCGTCCCAATAAGAATAACGCATTCCACCGAGTTCTAAATAGGAATTGTCTTTATCGTTTTTATAGTGCCAGGTACAGACACGGGCACCAGGTTCACGAGTGCCAGGGTCTTTTTTAGAGAAGTCATATTTCCCCCAATCATAGAGTTCTAGAATATCTCCTTCTTTCAGTAATTTATCAGTTTCTTTTTTGTTTTTTGCTTCTCCTTTTAAGAGACGCCATGCAGTGTATAATCCGGCTGCACCAGCTCCAAAAATTGAATACGTTTTCATTAGTTTGGTTTTTCTATGGTTACTAGTTTTATTTATTTCAGCGTCCTATCGAGTGATTCCAAATTTTTGGGATCGTATCGAGATATAGATGCTTCACAGTACGAACATTATGCTCGATTTACATTTGAAATTTTGCATTTTTTGGTTTCATATTTACCTACCCTAAGTTGGCAATACGTTCCATTTGTTGTGGTAATACTTTCTCAGGAATAACAATCTCTACTAAAGTTGGTTTTTTATTATTTTTCTTTAGTTTTTTAAGAACATCTTCCAATTCGGAAGTTGTTTCCGCTCGTAAATAATTTGTGTTATAGGCAGTGGCCAATCCTTCGTAATTCCATTTTGGTAAAATGTCGAAGGCATCAAACTTATGTTTAGGTCCAGGTTCAAAAGCTTTGACATCAACAAACACCTGTTCAATGGCATAGACACCATTGCTCATTACAAAGACAACTCCGTTTAAATTAAAGCGTGAAAGAGTAGATAGGGCTTGACAAATCATCATAAAACCTCCATCTCCAGCTATAGTCCATGCACGCTTTCCGCTACCTAGCTGAGCTCCAGAAGCA
This sequence comes from Flavobacteriaceae bacterium, assembly GCA_013214425.1. Lineage (GTDB taxonomy): Bacteria > Bacteroidota > Bacteroidia > Flavobacteriales > Flavobacteriaceae > DT-35. The sequence goes on from JABSPN010000275.1 coordinate 1,219, forward strand.
GCTCCTGTTTCAAAACCAATACATTGCCAAGCTGCAGATGAAATAAAACTATTTTGTTTTAATCCGTAGGCATTGGTAGCAACGTACATAGCAGAGCTTACTCCAAAAGTCATTATAATATCGTCCAGCATTTTATTATCTTTTAAGAACTTCATATTACATTCAAAAAAGCGGTTAAATGTAATATCATCTGACTTAGAAGGTGTATCAAAATCTAGGTCAGAGTTAGTGGCCCATGGCTTAGGATATTTAGGTTGTTTAGGCGCTTTAGCTTTTAGGGGATATTTGTTATCCTTTTTAAACTTTTTAATTAGGGCCTCCATAAAGTCTCTTGGGGTAATTTCGTCATATACAAAATAACCAACACGTGTAGTTTCCGTAGTAGAAAGAATCATATCCGAATATTTATTTTCTGCTAACCATACATAGTCATCAGTAATAATAGTTCCTAACGATAGTAAACAATCACAGTTTTCTACTAGGTCTATAACATTCTGTATAGAAGCCTGATCTGAATAAGTCCCAATAAACTTATTCCCCTCTTCATCTAATACTGATTTTCCTAGACTTGTAGTGGTATACAGTATGCCGCTTTCCTCGATGAGCTCTTCTAATAAATCAGTTAATCCATGACGTAAAAGTTCCACTCCAGCAAAAACTAATGGATTCTTAGCTAGTTTAATTTGAGACCATGCCTGATTCACGGCGTTTTCAAGTTTTGCTTTATTACTCTTTTTGATAATGGCCTCTAGTTTCTTTTTAGAAGGCTTTTCACAAGGCTCCCCCCAAACTTCTCGGTAACAAGCAATATAAACTGGGCGCTGTTCTGTCAAGGCAGCGACTAATAAGGCATCGATCTTTTCAGGAGCACCAGCAGATGTACTTAAGGTTTCAGCTGCAACAGTGACATGTTCATAGATTTCCTGATCTGCATTAAGATTACCGGTAGAGTGGTGGTAAAGTACACCGTACATATCTCCAATTTTCCGGGCATCTGCACCTGGACAGGCACTGATAACAACCATTGGACTTCGTTCAACATAAGCTCCTGCTACAGCATTTAGCGCACTATAGGTGCTCACTCCGTATTGAAGTGATACAGCTGAAAGTCCTCGAGTACGAGCATAGGCATCAGCAGCATAAGAAGCATCGAGTTCATTAGTTGTTCCAATGGTTTCGATACCTTCAAAGTGTTCTAATGCTTGTGTAAAGTGTTTGACATAGTCTCCAGGAATTTGGAATACTACAGTTACGTTAAGTTGCTTGAGACGTGTTAAAAGATAGTCGGCAACAGTAAATGGTTTAGTCTGTTGTTTGGCCATGAGTTATTGTTTTGTTTTAATGATTGGTGCTCATGTTTACGGCGATAGATTAGTTAAACATCAGCTTACTAATCAAAAATATTCTTTTAGATTGAAATATCTATGAGTAGAAGTACGTGTTTTTTTGCTAGTGAGTTAATGAATTAATTATTTAGGAATATTGAAGTTTGAAGTAGTTGTCACTCATAAGCTTTACGATGTTATGCCTAGATTTGATCTGAAACAAAATTGCAGAAACCTTTTATGGATGTTATGGAATCAACTAATAAGTTATAATTCGATAATAATTACAACCAGATTGGAGTTCGTTTTCCTTGAGACGCTACTTTTGACTGTCCAAAGTAATGAATAATTAATGTATCCTTTTTAACCCGATATAAAAACGCTGAGTATCTTCAATATTGTAAAGATCCTTTAAGCTTAATCATTAAAAATCAATTAGTTGTAGATAGCTTGTATGGCTCTCAAACCCCGTTTACAGACTTAGTTGATGAAATTGATAGCGCCTTTGTGGATTCACAAGGATGTGTACTTGCTCAGGAGATTGCAAAACTTGATGCTTGGCGTGATCGGGCTATTATAGGTTTAATTAGGCTTAAATAATATTGTCAATATCATCATAATGAGATGATGGTAAATGCCGTAATTACTTTGCATACTAATGTTTGTAATTATTGTTCTGGAATGCAAGAGGTGAGTTCTCAAAAGGAAAGTACAGTTTTGTATAGATTGATTAATGAATGGGATCCTCTTAATGAATTTGTCGTTGCTATCCGAATTTTGAATATGGGAATTTAGTTAGCACATTTTAGAGCTACAAACAATGATTTTTTAGACAAGTATTTCGAACGTACAAGAAATACAACTTATGGTAAAGCAGATACTATATTTAAATTACGTTCTCAGAATACCATAGCCAATAGAAAAGTAGTGACATTATACAAGCACATCATACTTTGAGGAACAACCATAAAATTCAATTGTATCATTGCTGCTATTTCCGAATTAACCTAGCTAAGATAATGTTGCTCATCAGTCTTAGTCAGGGCCGCACTGAAAAGTGCGGTTTTTTGTTTTATTGCAATTTTGTGTTTCCCATATGAATACTGTATATTTAGTTCACTAACCAAACCAACATGTCAAATTTCACAGAGCTGTTGCCAGAGATTATAGCAGAAGCACAGCGATTAAACCAATTACATAAAGATAGTACTGAACAGAGTTTGTTTAATGAACTCAATAACCTTGATTCTAAACATATAGAAAAGGTTAGGAACCGTTATTCAAAAGCAGATAAAGGAAGGCCAGTCAATAATTTAAGGCGAGAAATAGGAGATTTATTATTATCAGGTACTAAATTCACAAAAGAAGAACTGGAGACCATAATAGAAGAACGTGAGAATGGTTCAGAAAAGCAAAGTTATAAATCTTGGGGTTCTTACTCAATACTTTTTCCTTATATCTCTATGAATATTCCTGGAGTTAAAAAAGCATTACAAGAACTAGGAAATCGAATTATACAGTCATTAAGATTGGAATCAATAGCAGCTAGACCTAAGGTAGTTAATTTTAACGGACCAAGAAGCTTTGGGACCGATCATGTATGGATGGCTATTTATAATAATAAACATGCTAAACAGACAACAGCTATACAACTATTCCTGTTGATAGATCATGCTGGGCTAAGTTGTCATTTGTATGATCGTTTTCTTGATCAAAAACTTCAGTCAATAACCATTGGTTCAGGTGAAGCAGTTGAAGAAGAGATTATTCGATTTTTTAGTGAGTTTAGAGAAGCAATTATTGAAGATGGTGAGCGAAAAGAAATTAGACAGAAAAACATAGGGGTTCAAGGAGCTAAAGTATATAAAATTTCACATGGAGTAAAAGATTTTAACCTACAAGAGATACAATACTGCATTGATCACAATATAGTTGTGATACATAAGGAAACCAAAGGTTTAGCTAGAGAGAATAAAACTCAATACGATGATTTTACAAATGCTAAACC
>JABSPN010000276.1 GCA_013214425.1 Flavobacteriaceae bacterium
GTACAGGAATCTTGGGAGTTAATAAGGCAAACGCACTAGCATTCAGTAAAGCCTCGAGTTCCTGCTTTTCAGTTGCCATACTAAAGCATAGTTTTCTAAAAAGCGATAAAAGTATGATATAGTTAGTTCTCATGTGTTTTGAGTTTTTAATTAAAAAGTAAAGGTCAGCCCGATACCAGCATAGAAGTATTGGTAACTTCTAAATCCTGTGGTATTAAGATTCTTTCTATTAGATTCTCGATTAATCATATACGCATCAGAAGTGAGGTATAAATTTTTTCCAATTTTTTGCTCCATTTCTAAGCGTAATCGATAGTATTTTAAGTTGAGTTTTCCTGTGACCTCGCCAAAAACATCAGTAGCATTTAAAGAGTTAAAACCTCTATTCGTGTAACTTCCGTTTAACTGAGCCATAAATGTTTCAGTTTTATAGCGTAATTCTACTGAAGGCCTTAGTTGAGAATAAGTAAAAGATCCTCTGTCATTATCGATCCTTCTTTGCCATTCCAAACCAGCTCTAACTCTCCATTTTTCTGTAATAGGTATTCTATAGAATGGTTCCGCAGTAAAGTAGGTCCAGTTTCTGGTCTCATCGGCTTCTTCAGGATCAAAATAATTTCGTTCGTAAAATCGTTTAGAAAATGAGGCTTCAACCCCATAACTATGATAGCCGGCTGGGTTCTTGAAGACATTCCTAAAAATGGTGTTTACCGCAACATAATCATACCATAACTTGTTGGTTTCACCATCTTGATAGTTTCTATTTCCGTATTCTATTTCAACAAAACTCCTACTCTGTTTATAGAGCCTGAAAAACAGTCTGGTAGAGACATCAAAATGACGATACCCAAGCGGTGTTCTCAACTCATTATCGTCTAAGTTTTCACCATCTCTATCTCGATAATTAAAGTGAGATGTTACTTGCCATTTAGTCTTGTTTGAAATTTCTTTTTCATACCTTAATCTAGAATAAATCGTATAGTAACTTGCCTGACTTTCACTAAGAAAAATCTGAGCTCTGGGTAACAATCTTAAAGTCAAATTGTTGTTGTTCCACTCTTTAGTGAACAACCCTTTTATTGCAACTTGTTGGAAAATGCTATTGGTATATAAATCTTCTTTTCCTAATAGTTCACCTGAATCTGGGTCAACAAAAGAAGACGGACTTTTAAAGATATTATTCTCATAACCCGACAAAGTTTCTAATTCAAATTCTGAATTAATTTGTGCGCTAATTAGCTGTGCTAATAACACAAAAAGTAGGCTTAAAATGATTTGCATGATATGGGTTTATTTGTTTTATATTGATGAAATGGTGAGTGTATTAAATACTACCCTACCCTGATTCCTGAAAGAGTTTTAGACAGATGTATTCTGGGCTTGTTTTTTATCATCAACAAAAACTCTGATCATAGCTGATTTATTAGGATCTTTCAATAAAATCTCATACTTCCCTTTCTGACCTTTAGGCAGGTCAATAAAGATTTTTTCCAAGGAGCCAGGAATAAGTTTTTTATAAGTTAAATTATCTACAGCAATTGATTTTTTACACGTGACTTTATAGGTTCCTATTTGTTTTCCGTCTTTTTTTACAATGAGTCGGATAATATTTTGATTGTGTATCTTATAATCAAAATCTGCTCTTAAAAACACACGTAATTTTGAGTTGTTTTCAGCAGAAAAAGAAAAGCTGTTTTTGTTTGTAACCCTGAAATAAGTTTGTTCCTTTTTTGATTTTGTATACTGAATTTTAATACCCTTTGAATCTTTATTGTTCTTTAGTTCTCTCCAAGAAATTTTATCACTTTTTTGATAAACAAATCTCACATGAGCCTTTTGCATGGTTTTATGTTTAAAGAAAGTGAGTTTATGTTTTCCCGGAGGGATTTTAATGACTTCTTTGTCGGCTTTACTGGGCGTTCCAGGCAAGTTTTTCTTGTATTTAATTTTTTCTGATTTTTTTTGAGGACCAACCTTTCTAGAAGTAATCAACCTATCATCCAGCACATATTTTAAATAATAAGGCGTAGATGTAGGCTGATTTTTTTCTAATCGAACACGATTGTATACCGTTAATTTTCCAGGACCCTCTACTTCGATAGTCGTTTTAGACTTTTCAGACAGGGCATAATACAAAAAGTCTGAAGGACCTTTTATGTACACGATACTAACGAATTTTTTAGGTCTTATTTCTTGTTTCTTTTGAGCAATTACTTGAGTTGTTAAGGCCAATACTACGATTAGCGCATAACAGATTTTTATTAGCGATATCATACACTTAATCGATTTTTTTAATGATTTGAGATCCTAGTTTGTTTTGCTTTTCATCGTAGTACATTACCACCAGGATAAGCGCTAAAAAAACCAGGCTGACTCCAATAACTAGGTTAAGATCATATTTGTAAGCTTTAAATAGTTTTCCTTCTCCAACTTTAGGTAAGGGAACAGGGTCTCTGGGTAAATCATATTTGTTCATTAACCTATTGATATTTAGTAAATTGATAACAGGAACTCCTTTTTTTACCATTTCAAACATTACACCTTGTTTATCCTGAAAATCTTTAATCTTGAGGTCTTTATTTAATCCAGAAGGAAGGTTTCTTGCATTTGTATTACTACCTAAACTAGCAATTCCTCCACCCACATTGATGAATAGTTTAACCTTCCCTTTGCTCGTTTTATTAAAAATGTCCATTCTTTTATTAATATTCCCTTCAAGGTTTCCTTGGTTTAAATAGGGAATATGGTTTCTACGGATAATATTTTGAACGAGGTCTCTTCCTTCTCGACTTAATGTTCTACCTATATCTTGATTTCCACCTGTAGAAGAAGCGGAAGGCATAAATGAAATCAGTTGTGCATCTTTCAGGCTTTTTTGCATGTCCAGCCAGGTTAAATCAGGGTTGTTAGCTCCCCATGACGATGAGGTAACAGAAGTAATTAGAATCGGCTTTAATTCTAGTGTTTCAATAGCCGCACAAGTCGCGATATCAAGGGCAGGAAATGAACCTGTAAAACACAAAGCTACATGATCCCCTTTTTGAAGTCCGGCATCTTTAATTTGTTGGACAATCATAGCTGCAAAATTGGGATTTGTAGTCGACAACTTTACAGGCAATGATCCCCTTCCTGAAGTGATCTCCGAGAATTGCTGACCAATAATTCCTGTAGCATTTGGATCGTTAATATTGTCGATAGCAATTTCGTTGGCAAAGAAATTATTTTTAATGTGCTGCATACACTTGTTAGAAAGTTTTGCGGCAGCCATTTTTTCTTGATAATGCTCTTTTTTTTGAAATTTTTTAGAGTGTTCAACTATAATAAGTAAAGCAAGAGCTAAAGCGCCTAAAATGCTTAATACTAATGTTGACCTAATTGATATATTGTTCATAAGCTCGGTGTTTTAATAAAGTTCAGGTAATGTTTCTCCTAAAAAGCAGATGATAACTAACAATCTTACTATCACAGAAGTGATGGCAAGCATGGCCATGGTTTTAGCAAAACCTTGTTTGACAGCCCAATGGGCGATTAAGCCAGGAATAACCCATCCAATAGCACTGAGCTCAACGGTAGAACTAGGAGTGTTAAAAATCAAAAAGTGATGGGAGACGATAGAGAGTATGGTCCCAATCAACAGGGCGACGACCATTTGTCTTCTTCCGAAGAGAAAGGTAAACTTTGAGATCAGTTTAATGATTAAAAAGGTAATAAAAGCGATAATAATTAAACCGATTAATCGATCAATTGAAGTGAGTTGCAAAGCAACATATCCAGGAATAATAATTCCCCCGGCAGCCATTCCAAATTTTTCTATAAAGAATAAACTGATAATAATTCCTAAGGTTACAGATAATTCTATCATATGATGTTTTATGAGTTGGGGTTATTGATGTTTTTCTTCGAAATATTGAGCTAATTCTGCTCCCCCTACCCCCATATTACCAATAGCAATTATGGTTGTAGAGGGTACAGAAGCCAGGCATAAATCATGGTATTGTTCTTTAGTAGATTTTTCTCCGATAGCGTGAATTTTTTCTTTAGGGATACCTTGTTTCGCACACATATTCACCACCATTTCTAAGGACTCTCCTATTAATCCGATACTATCGTATTCTAATAAGGCCATCATTTCTACTAAACGTTGGGCACGATCTTGCCTATCTTTTCTGGTATTGAGAACAATCATAAAATGTTCATTTTCATTAGATTGTGATTTTATCGCATCCCAGATCATGATTGTAGATTCTGGATCATTGGCAGCCAAAGCATTGTAGAAGAAAATTCGTTTCTCCTGAAAAGAGATGGTAAAACGCCTCAAGACACCTTCATCAGGAATACTTTTTTTCATTTCAGAAAGCGCAATAGCTCTTTTCACACCCAATTTAGAACAGATATCAAGAGCCAAAGCCACATTGTCTTTATGTTCGATATAAGTAAACCCTTTCATCTCTTGATCTGTTACGGTTGCGGCTTTACTTTGATATAATTTCGATTTATGCTTATCTGCTATTTTTTGCATGTAATCCAGATAGCGATCTTCACAGGTA
>JABSPN010000277.1 GCA_013214425.1 Flavobacteriaceae bacterium
TTAGACAATGCAGAAGACATGGTACATACATCAAAACTATCGTGTGTGGTTTCAGATAAAAAAGAACTGAATTTACCATCGATAAAAATCAACTTGTATGAATCTATGTCGTGAATGAAATACTTCTTAATGTCTTTAAGTTCTAAAGCGGTTTCCTTATTTGGAAACAGGTTATAATCTTCTTTTAAAACACTGTTTAAAGAAGTGTATTTCCAGGCCTCCAGTTTTTTTGACGGGAAACCTAATTTTTCAAAATTTTGAAAGGCTTTTGAACGTATTTTGTGTACATCTGAATTGACATTTAAGTTGTTTTCAAAAGCGACATAAGACGATAATATTTTTTCTTTTAGCTCCATCTTTTCAAGTTCAAAATCATTTAGGCGTTCACCTCTTCTTTGATCCAATCGTATCCTTTTTCTTCTAGTTTTAATGCCAATGATGCATCGCCAGATTTAACGATTTTACCATCCATTAAAACATGAACATAATCAGGTATAATATATTCTAATAATCTTTGGTAGTGTGTGATAACCACTACAGCATTGTCTTTGTTCTTAAGTTTGTTTACTCCATTAGCAACAACTCTTAATGCGTCAATGTCTAATCCAGAATCGGTCTCATCTAATATGGCTAATTTAGGCTCTAACATAGCCATTTGGAAAATTTCATTTCTCTTTTTCTCTCCTCCTGAAAACCCTTCATTAAGAGATCTAGATAAGAATTTTCTATCTATTTCTAATAGTTCAGATTTTTCTCGAATCTTTTTAAGCATTTCATTGGCAGGCATTTCTTCCAGACCTTGTGCTTTTCTAGATTCATTGATAGCTGTTTTGATGAAATTTGTCACCGATACACCAGGAATTTCAACAGGATATTGGAAAGAAAGAAATACGCCTTTATGAGCTCTTTCATCGGCTTCTAACTCTGAAATATCTTCTCCATTCAGTTCAATTTCTCCTTTGGTCACCTCATAATCTTCTTTTCCAGCGATAATTGAAGAAAGGGTACTTTTCCCAGCTCCATTTGGTCCCATAATCGCATGAATCTCTCCAGCTTTTACTTCAAGATTTATTCCTTTTAAAATCTCTTTATCCTCTATTTCTGCATGTAAATCTTTAATCTGTAACATGAGTTCTATCTTTCTAATTAGATTGTATTGTTATGTTTTCTGTTTTGCTTCTTTGAACATTAATGATGTCCTTAATGATGATTTGTTTGTCCCAACCGTTTTTTAATGGATTGTCAACTATTTCGGCTTTGATATTAGCTCTTGTAAAATCAAATTTTGTTGCTTTAAACGCGTTACTCATTGAAGCTAATAATTCGCAATTTTCATCAATTTTTACAGCGTAAATATCTCCTCCAATTCTTTGAAATACGGCATTAGTACCATCGTAATAAAATTCGCCAGACATAGTAATGACAGCTTCTTCTGCTACTTGTTCAGTTTGTTCTTCAGGTGTTGGTTCTTCCTGTTTTGCTTCTTTTTTACAACCAATAACTACTAATACAATAAAAAGTAATGTGAGTAAATTTTTCATAAAAATTGAGTTTTTATCCTACAGAGCCTTCAAGGCTAATTTCTAATAGTTTTTGAGCTTCTACTGCAAATTCCATTGGAAGTTTATTTAATACTTCTTTACTAAATCCATTAACGATTAACGCGATGGCTTTTTCGGTATCAATACCCCTTTGATTACAATAGAAAATTTGATCTTCTCCGATTTTACTTGTCGTAGCCTCGTGTTCTATTTGAGCCGAATTGTTTTTGGCTTCTATATATGGGAACGTGTGTGCACCACATTCGTTACCCATTAATAAAGAATCACATTGTGAGAAGTTTCGTGCGTTTTCTGCTCTTGAGTTGATTTGTACTAACCCTCTGTATGAGTTTTGAGATTTTCCAGCTGAAATTCCTTTAGATATAATGGTGCTTTTAGTGTTCTTGCCTAAGTGAATCATTTTCGTACCTGTATCAGCTTGTTGGAAATTATTTGTAACAGCGATAGAATAAAATTCTCCAACTGAATTGTTACCTTTTAAAATACAACTTGGGTATTTCCAGGTTACAGCACTACCTGTTTCAACTTGCGTCCACGAAATTTTCGCATTCTTTTCACAAATTCCTCTTTTGGTAACAAAATTGAACACGCCTCCTTTTCCATCAGAATCTCCAGGGAACCAGTTTTGCACAGTAGAGTATTTTATTTCTGCATCATCTAAAGCAATTAATTCTACAACTGCAGCGTGTAACTGATTTTCGTCTCGTTGAGGGGCAGTACACCCTTCAAGGTAACTTACATAACTTCCTTGGTCGGCAATAACCAGCGTTCTTTCGAATTGTCCGGTTCCAGCTTCGTTAATTCTGAAGTAGGTAGACAATTCCATCGGACATCTAATTCCTTTAGGAATATAACAGAACGATCCATCGCTAAAAACAGCAGAATTTAGTGCTGCATAAAAATTATCCTTTTGTGGCACAACGCTTCCGATGTATTTTTTAACCAGTTCTGGATGTTCTTTTATTGCTTCTGAAATAGAGCAGAAGATAATCCCTTTTTCGGCTAAAGTTTTCTTGAATGTTGTTGCAACAGAAACAGAATCCATTACAATATCAACTGCAACACCAGCTAATTTCTTTTGTTCTTCGATTGAAATTCCCAGCTTGGTGAATGTTTCAAGTAATTCAGGGTCAACTTCGTCTAAACTCTCGTATTTAGTAGCCGATTTTGGAGCTGAATAATAAGCAATGTTTTGGAACTCAGGTTTTGGGTAATTCACATTGGCCCAATCAGGTTCTTCCATTTTTTGCCAGATTCTGAATGCTTCAAGTCTCCACTCAGTCATCCAATCGGGCTCATTTTTTTTAGCAGAGATTGCACGAACAATATCTTCATTTAAACCAACTGGAAAGGTTTCAGATTCTATATCGGTATAAAACCCATATTCATATTCCTTGGTTTTTAGTTCTTCTCTTAAATCGTCTTCAGTATACTTACTCATCATTTTCCATGTTTAAAAGTTTAATGTTTTAAAGTTGTTTCTAAGTACTTAATTAACACGCTAATCAACTTTGATATATCATCAACTTTTAACTTTAATTTCTGAAAATCGCTACTCATTATGTAGTTAAGGTCTGAGGCAAGATGTGATTGTGAACGAAATTCACCTGCAGATCCTTTAGCTATATACAAGAAACGAATCTTTTCTTTTGTGGTTTGTCTTTCAAATCCCTCTGAGATATTTTGAAGAGATAGAAACACAAGACCGTTTTATTTGACCTCTTCATCCAAAATCTTTGGAAAAAGAAGCATTACTTTCTATGGTTTTATAAATGTCAGAACTTAATCCTCTGGCTTTCTTCCAAGCAATTATTTCTTCAAAAGAACTAAATTTTGCCATTCAACATATCAACATTCAACCTTAAACATTTATAAAGAAAAACTTTCTCCACAACCACAAGTACGATTTGCATTAGGGTTGTTGAATACGAAACCACTTCCGTTAAGTCCTCCAGAATATTCCAAGGTTGTTCCTACCAGATATAAAAAACTCTTTTTGTCAACAATGATTTTGACACCATTGTCTTCAAAAACTTTATCGTTTTCAAGTTTTTGATTATCAAACTTTAAATCGTATGATAGTCCAGAGCAACCGCCACTTTTAACTCCTACTCTTACATAATCGATAGAAGCATCATAACCATCTTCACTCATTAGTGCAATGACTTTCTTTTTTGCTTGTTCTGAAACTTTAATCATAGTAAAATAGATTGATTCTAATTAATTTACAAAGATATTACAAATATTCAATTTGTCGCAAAGTTTCCGTTAGAATAACAATTAATTAGATAATGTTGAAAAAGAAGGGGGTTTATTTAAGCTTTACAATCCAGCCATCCTGGTCGCCATGGTTTCCAGTAACTTGATTGTCAGTGCTGTCACTACTTCCCACAACAATGACTTTATTATCTGGTGTTTGAAGCACATCATAAGAGAAATCAATCCCAGAACCGCCAAGAGATTGCTCCCATTCCAGGTTTCCAGAACTGCTTAATTTCAAGACCCAAAAATCATTTTGTCCGAAAGATTGTGTGATATGATTATCGTCACTTCTAGTTGATCCAGAAACGAATATTCCTCCATCTAAAGCGGGTTTAATAGCTCTAGCGCTATCAAAACCTGAACCACCAAAAGATTTTTCCCAAACAAGACCACCCTGATTGTTAACCTTGATTACCCAGAAATCATAACTTCCATTAGGAGAAGAGATATCGAAGTCAAGACTTTCTGCTGCACCAGCTATAATATAACCATTGTCTAATGTTTCTATAACGTCATATGCTCTGTCGTTGTTTGTGCCTCCAAAGTAACGTCTCCATTCTAAATTTCCGTTGGCATCGAGTTTATGAGCCCAAAACTCACCTACACCATGTTGGGTGGTATTTCCGCTGAAATCATTACCAGCACCACCAGAAGCTGTGATGTCCAAAAAGCCAACCATAAAAAGGCCATTGTCGCTTGTAGCGATTACAGAATAGGCC
>JABSPN010000278.1 GCA_013214425.1 Flavobacteriaceae bacterium
AAGCACTTTATGACCGAATAGTGGCCAAAGGGAAGAGTAAGAAATTAGCGTTAATAGCAGTGTGTAATAAATTACTAAAACAAGCTTTTGCTGTAGTTAAAAATGGCTTGCCTTATGACGAACAATACAAAAGTAAATTGGTGAATAATTAATTTAATTTTAGTTGTTTTTTACCTCAGTTCTTTGTTGTGTGTTCGTTTTTATTTAAATATCATATATCCAATTCATTTCGGTGTCAATCCAATAAATTCCGTCGAGGTCATTTTTATCGTAATCACCAAACATTCCTTCAACAATTTCTAGTCGATTATTCTCAAGTTTAAATAATCCATAAAATGGGTCTTGATAAGATCTAAAACATTCGTGGTCATTTGGTTTTGACAACCAATTTATTTTCCCCCAATATTTTAAAAATTTATTTTCCTCAACGTCTAATTTTATTGCAATAACATCATCAGCACCAAAACTCCGTCCATTTTTATCTTCACTAGAAGCAAACTTGGCATTCAATAACACAGCAAGTAAATACTCTAAATCGCTTTTTCTATCAAGGTTAGACAAATCGACTAAACCATTATTCTTAAATAAAGGATTTAGGATTCCACTCACTTTGTCCAAAAGTTCGAGTAAATTTTCATCAGCGTCATCGATCCATTTCTTTTTATATCCCATTGATTTTATCGGTTCTTTTTAATGTCTAGTCCTGAAATATGGCTACAGGTTAAAATTGATTTACGCTGTTTTTAAATATACCATATTTGGTGTTTTATAGTCTAAAGATAAGTGTAATCTTATTTCATTGTATAGATTAATTGCATTTTTTGTGGCTCTTTTTGCGTGTTGTAGACTATCAAAGGTCTGATCTAGGTAGAACTCGTCTTTAAGGATTCCGTTTACACGCTCAGCCACAGCATTTTCGTAGCAATGATTTTCTTCTGTCATGCTAATACTGATATTATTTCTTTTTAAAATTTGAGTGTACACGTTGCTGCAGTATTGTATACCTCTGTCTGAATGGTGTATAAGTCCAGAAGTATTTTTAGCTTGATACAATGCTTTTTTTAAAGCTCTTTCACAGCCTTTAAGCTCTAAACTGTTACTAATATCATAACCAACTATTTTACGGCTGTACCTATCTGTAATGAGCGCTAGGTAACAAAATCCCTTTATAGTTCTAATGTAAGTTATATCGCTTACCCAAACTTGGTTTGGTCTAGTGACATCAATATCTTTAATGATGTTCTTGTACTTGTAGAACCTGTGTAATGAGTTGGTTGTTCTTGAGCTGTATTTCTTTCTAAGTGTGAGCATATTGTGTTTTCTAAGTATGTTAAATAAGGTGTCTCTACCAATTTTTAAGTTGGATTCAATAAACTCTTGTTCTAATGATCTGGTGAGTTTTCTAACACCTTCTCTGGGAAGGGATCTACGTCTGTTTTTAACTATGATCACTACTTTTTTCTCTATTTCCAGACGTTTGTCCTCACGACGTTTGTACTTGTAGTACGCATCACGTTTGAGTCCGAAACAAGCAGTTATAGTTGTTAGAGAAGCAAATCCCTTAGATTTTTCCTTGGCCTTAATCAGGGCTTGATACTTAGTTTTTTTTTAAGTTCAAGAACGGATTTGTAGCCTAACTGTTCAGCTGCTACTTCTAGATATGAATCGTCAATAAGAGCATCCATATCTTTTTTTAGAAGTAGTTTCTTTAGCTGTTCAATCTCTTTCTGAAGTTGTTTAATACGAGTTATTTCGTCTTTAGTTTTCACAGTTACTCTGGTGTTCATTAGGTCTTTACGGTTGTACTTCTTTATCCATTCATTGATAGTTGTTGGTGCAATACCGTAAGCTTTACCTAGTTGATACTTGTTTAGTTTTCCTGCGGTAAGTTCGTCTAAAATTTTGAGTTTAAACGATTCAGAATACCGTCTAATTACTTTGTCATTTTTATACATAATGTTTAAAGTTATGTAGCCTTTATTCAGGACGGGTCACTTTTAAAGTATACCCGACCTTTGTGTAAATCCTTTTTAAGTAAATAGTAAATGTCCATAAAATCATTGCCGCCAAGGTAAAATTGAAGTAAGATTAATTTACGAGCTCTATCTAAATAGGGTACATCAAATTGATTATCTTCTAGGATCTTTAATCTTTCTTTGTCAAGGTATACATTTTTAACTCTTCTTTTGGAAACAGGTAAGTCAATAGTGAACTTCTCAAATGGTCTTGAGTCTTCTAGTTGAGAATGTTCTCTAATTCCATAATTATAAATAGCTTTAATCCCATTTATATATGAACGAATTGCAGAGTTAGAAATACCATAGTTTACAACCGTATTCTTTTGCTCTTTTGATCTGCCATAAATAGGCTTTTCTTTTAGGTGTTTTTTGAAATTTGAAACGAAAGCTGAGTCTATTTCTGAAAACATTAGTGAATCCCTAAACTTCTTCAACTGATTTATTGCAGTTACATAAGAATCAGCATTTCCATGTCTTCCAACCTTATTCATGAAGTCAATTTGCTTTTGAGCATATTCATAAAAGTTTAAATCGAAATTTCTATCTGATTGATTAATAAACCTTATAGCTTTCTCGAAACTAATAATCTTTGAGAACTCTATTTTTGTTATTGCAATCCTTTTTTTATGAAGTGTTAAATAGAGGTTGTCAAAATCTGGATGAGTATCTATAGGAAGTTGGCTTTTAAAATTCCAATCCTTTTCTTTAGACTTTGCTATTGTGACTCTTTTTTCTTTATAATTATGAGTCAGAATTAATTTTATAGGATAACACCCGTTTTTATCTACCCCGTCAGTTTTAAACAATTTAATCTTTGCCTTCATAATTTATCGTAGAAATTTCGTAGAAATTTAGACTTAAATGTACGGATTTTGACACAAAAACAGTCTAAATGAAAATATTAAAGTGAAGTGTAAAAACTAAAAAACCCCGCTATCCTAGGGATTTCGGGGCTTGTAGCGTGGGGCAGAGTCGAACTGCCGACCTCATGAGTATGAATCATGCGCTCTAACCAACTGAGCTACCACGCCGTTTTTTCATTTGGATTGCAAATATAGAAACATTATTGCTTCACACAAGTCATTAATTGGAAATATTTCAACTAATTTTTTTAATCTTTGATTTATTTCGATATATTGTCCAAAAATTGACCAAATTATGAGTGATAAAATTAAGTACGAGTTAGAATTTCCAATACAATCATCCCCAAAATTGTTATTTCAGTATTTATCGACTCCATCAGGGTTATCTGAGTGGTTTGCCGATAATGTGAATTCAAGAGGAGAGTTGTTTACGTTTATTTGGGATGATAGCGAGGAGAAGGCAAAATTACTCAGTAAAAAAACAGATGATCGCATCAAATTTAGATGGTTAGATGACGAAGATGAGCCGTATTTTTTTGAATTGAGAATTCAGGTTGATGAGTTAACGAAAGATGTTTCGTTAATGGTGACAGATTTTACCGATGAAGATGAATTGGATGAAGCCAAGATGTTATGGGAAAATCAAATCTCTGAATTGAAACATGTATTAGGTTCAGCATAAAAAACACAAACTTATATCCTATATTTGCCTTGTTTTTAAACAAGGTTTTTTTTGCTCTATTATGAATGCACCACAAGAAATATTAATTCAGAACAGAGGCTTTAAATACGGAGATGCAGTTTTTGAAACGCTAAAGGTAAATGGAACCAAGATTCTGTATTTAGAAGATCATTATTTTAGGTTGATGGCCTCCATGAGAATGATTAGGATGGAAATTCCGATGAATTTCACCATGGAGTTTTTTGAGTCTGAAATTCTTAGTGCTATTCAGGAGAGTGGAGAAGGTGGCCCATCTTATAGAGTTCGATTCTCGGTATATAGAAAAGATGGCGGCTTGTATACTCCAAAGACAAATGATGTGGAGTATGTGATTGATATCAAGAGTCTTGAGCATGAGTTGTATTTATTCAATGAAACATCTTACGAAATAGAATTGTTTAAAGATCATTATATCTGTCCGCAAATACTCTCTACGTTAAAAACCAACAATAGTGTAATTAATGTTATTGGAAGTGTTTTTGCTGAAGAAAATAACTATCAGAATTGTTTGTTGTTGAATACAGATAAACGCATAGTTGAAGCGTTAAATGCAAATGTATTTGTAGTAAAAGATAATCATATTAAAACACCTGGATTGGATGATGGATGTATCAAAGGAGTCATGAGAAGGCAGTTGATTGAAATGATCAAATTAATTCCTGATTATACCTTTGAAGAAGCTAAGGTATCTCCTTTTGAACTGCAAAAGGCAGATGAAATTTTCTTGACCAATGTGATTTCAGGAATACAACCCGTTACGAAGTATAGGAAAAAGACTAATGAGCATACGATTGCCAAAGATTTGTTGGCAAAACTAAACCTAAAAGTTAGGCTGGGTTAGTTGAATAAAGGATTTTCCGGAGCATTTGACCAAATAAGGTAATCTCCTCCCAATTCAATCATTTTCTCTTTCCACATCGTGTTATGACCTTTTTCA
>JABSPN010000279.1 GCA_013214425.1 Flavobacteriaceae bacterium
TACCTCTACTCCATCCATTTTAGGCATTTTGATATCACACAGTACCAGATCATAATCTTCTTTCTTGAGCATTTCTATACCGCGTAATCCATCTTCGGCTTCAAAAACTTCATAGGTGTCGTTTTCTTCGGCTAGGATTTTAACCAGCACTCTTCTAATTGCTGCTTCGTCTTCTATAATTAATATTCTTGGCATATCGTTTACTTTTGATGAATATGGACATCGCGTTGCGGGAACGGTATGGTTATGTTTTTCTCTTTAAATGCTTTATCTATTCCAAATCTGATATCACTTTTAATTTTTAGAATGTTAAAGCTATCAGCTATATAGAAATACAATCGAAATTGTAAAGCACTATCACCAAAGTCCTGAAAATGTACATCGGGTTCTGGCATTCGTAAAACAACCCTGTTGTCTAAAGCAACTTGAATTAGTATTTCTTTAACCAGATCAACATCTGTACCATAAGCTACTCCTACTTCAACAAATTCTCTGGTCTTTTCATAATTCTGTGTCCAATTATACAGTATCTCACTGAGAAACTTATGGTTAGGTATAATTAAAATTTTATCGTCATGGGTGATGGCGCGAGTTGTTCTTAAGTTTACTTGAGTTACTTTTCCTACTTTTCCCTCAACCTGAATAATATCATTTACTGAAACTGTTCTATCTAGTAGTATGAATATTCCAGATGTAATATCCTGAAATAGTTTCTGCATCCCCAAACCTAACCCAACAAAAAGGGCTGTGGAACCTGCTAATAATACCGTGACTTCAATCCCTATTGAATCCAGAGAAACAATCAGTACTATGGTGAAAATAAAATACTTTAAGAAGGTAAACAGGGTGATAAACTTGTACTGATCTTCTTGTTTTAATCTAGCACAAACAATTCTTCTCAATAAACGTAAGAAAAAATGTGTTGCCACCAGAGCAAAAATCACTAATAGAAACCCACCCAAAGACACTGTATAGTCTTTCCCAAAAGCGAAAGAATATCCAATAACTTCTTTTAGATAAGAAATGACTTCCAAATTGAATTATTTACGGTTGGATAGTAAAGTTAATATTTTAACCATTTAAACAATTCCTTATAGCTAGGTTTTTTTCCATACATTAAAATTCCAACTCGATATATCTTAGCGGCAAACCAAACTGTTCCTAAGAATGTCGCAAATAGAATAACTACTGATAAGATTTGCTGCCAAAGCGGAACACCAAATGGAATACGCATTAACATGACAACTGGAGAGGTTAATGGGATATATGAAAAAATCTGTGAGACGGTTCCATGGGGATTATCAATTACTGTAAAGAATCCGACGTAAACAGCCAAGATTAAAGGAATTAAAACCGGCATCATGAATTGTTGTGTATCTGTTTCATTATCAACAGCTGCTCCAATAGCAGCATATAAAGAAGCATACAGTAAGTATCCTCCTAAGAAGAAGAAGATAAACATGATAATTAAATTAAATAAAGGTAAACTAAACATAGCTTTGCCTCCTTTAATAAACAACTCATTAACATCTGGATTAGCTGCTAATAACTCTTCTTGTGATGCTGTAAAGTCTAAACCCTCTAATCCGAAGAAAGAAATCGCTATCGTAGA
Organism: Flavobacteriaceae bacterium; assembly: GCA_013214425.1. GTDB lineage: Bacteria > Bacteroidota > Bacteroidia > Flavobacteriales > Flavobacteriaceae > DT-35. Next base: position 1,613 of record JABSPN010000279.1, read on the forward strand.
AATCACACTACCGACTATAATCCAGGCTATAACTTGCGTAATTCCTGCTAATGAGGTTCCAAATATTTTTCCTAACATTAATTTGGTCGGTTTAACAGAAGAAATAATCACTTCAATAATTCTACTTGTCTTCTCCTCGATTACACTTCTCATGATCATGTTTCCATAGATAATGATAAACATGAATAATAAATACCCTGCTATTCCTCCAAATATTAACTTAGCGAAAATTCCTTCTTTAGATGTTTCTTCTCCTTTATAGGTTTCAAGGTTGGTCTTTAATTTAAAATTAAAATTTCTAAATTCTTCAACATTAACTCCAGCTTTTTCTAAACGAATATCCTCAACTTTATCTTTAATCACCTCCTCAACAACACTTAAAGTTTCTGGTGATGGCGAATCTTCCGAAAATAATTTGATAGAATTCTGAAGTTCTTTGACATCCATTTTAGGAATATATAATAAAGCATAGTCACCAGCTTCTTCGCTCTTCTTTTTCGCTTCATCAATTGTTGTCGATAAAGCTAATATGTTATATTTAAGAGATTTGGTACTTTTAAACTCCTTAGCGAAATTTTCAGTTTTGTCAAGTATAGAAATCGTCCTAATATTTTCTTTGTTAACAGACGACAAGTACGCCACTAAAGCAAATACGCCAACCATTAGTAACGGACTCAAAAATGTCATGATGATAAATGACTTATTCTTCACCTTATTCAGGTATTCTCGTTTTAAGATAAGAGATAAATGGTTCATATTAGTTGTTTTGTACTGTTTGAATAAAAATGTCGTTAGCGCTAGGAATTACCTCAATAAAGTGAGTTAATTCTCCAAGAGAATTTAAATGAGAGATCAGGTCTCCCGCTCTATCTGATTCATTAATTTGAACATTTAATGTCAGTTCATCATTAATCGTTTTGAAAGTCGCATCAGATAGTTTAAATTTCTCTCTTAGGTTATGAGTTACTCCTGATTTGTTATCGGTAATCAATCCTACTTCATAAGTATTAGAACGAAATTCTCTTTTGATATCGATAAGTTTTCCATCTAATATTTTATTTGATTGATGAATTAATGCAATGTGATCACATAATTCCTCTACAGATTCCATTCTGTGCGTTGAGAAGATAACTGTGGCTCCTTCATCTCTTAACTGAAGAATTTCATCTTTAATTAAATTAGCATTAATTGGATCAAATCCACTGAATGGTTCATCAAAAATCAATAGTTTAGGTCTGTGCATTACGGTAACCACAAACTGAATTTTCTGAGCCATACCTTTAGAAAGTTCCTGGATTTTCTTTCCCCACCAGTCACTAATATCAAACTTATCGAACCAGTATTTTAAACGATCTTTAGCTTCCCTCTTAGACATTCCCTTTAACTGAGCAAGATATAATGCTTGTTCTCCTACTTTCATCGATTTATATAAACCTCTTTCTTCTGGCAGATACCCAATATCTTTAATATGTTCAGGCTTTAACGGTTCCCCATCAAGAAATACTTGTCCGGAATCGGGCATGGTAATTTGATTAATAATTCTAATGAGTGTTGTTTTTCCAGCTCCGTTGGGCCCAAGCAATCCGAAGATACTTCCATTAGGAACACTTATGGAAACTCCATTAAGTGCTGTGTGCTCTGCAAAGTTTTTGTGGATATTTTCTGCTACTAAAAGATCGTGCATGTTCTAAATTTTAATCTATAAGTAATGAAACTTTATGAATTGTTACATTAAATTTTGTAATAATACGAATGTTAAGATTCCTAGTTTAAATCTCTGCTTAGGCTTTGATTCGTTATAAACTAAGAAATTAAAAATAAAAACCCACCCTTTGGGTAAAGGATGGGAAAATTGCTATGAAAAAGAAAAATACCACTATTTTTTACATAGTGATATTCAAATATAATTAATTTTCTTAAAAAAATCTTAATATTTACGAAAACATATCTTTCACCTTGTCGAAAAATGACTTTTCATTGCCTTCCAACTTTGGTTCAAAATGTTCATCTTCTCGCATGGATTTAAAGAATTCTTTTTGTTCTCTGTTCAATGTTTGTGGTGTCCAAACATTTACATGAACTAATAAATCTCCTTTACCATATCCATTTAAGCTAGGAATTCCCTTACCTTTTAACCTTAATATTTTTCCTGATTGAATTCCTTCTTCTAATTTTATTCTAACTTTTCCGCTAACTGTTTCAATTTCTTTAGAAGCACCTAAAACAGCATCAGAAAAACTGATATATAATTCATAATGTAAATTATCTCCTTCTCTTTTTAACTTATTATGATCTAATTCGCTAATCGCTACTAATAAATCCCCAGAGATTCCATTTCCTGGTGCATCATTCCCTTTTCCAGAAACTTTTAATTGCATTCCGTCTTGAACACCTGCAGGTATTTTAATCGCTACTGTTTCCTCTTCCAGTTTTAATCCTTGTGCGTCTGTTCCCGGTGCTCTTTGGTCAATTTGCTGACCTGTACCACTGCAGGTAGTACAAGTAGCAGAAGTTTGCATTCTTCCTAAGATCGTATTGGTTACGCGTGTCACTTGTCCAGATCCGTTACAGGTCACACAAGTCTTGTATGTAGTTCCTGGAGCTTTTATTTTACGTTTAACCTTAATCTTTTTCTCTACACCATTGGCAATTTCTTCAAGAGTCAGTTTTACACGAATTCTAAGGTTACTTCCTTTTACGACACGTTGACGACCTCCACCTCCGAATCCACCAAAACCACCGCCAAAGGCGCTTCCGAAGATATCACCAAACTGACTAAAGATATCATCCATATTCATGCTACCTCCACCAAATCCTCCACCGCCTTCAAATGCAGCATGACCAAATTGATCGTATTTAGCTTTTTTATCTGGATCGCTCAGTACTTCGTATGCTTCAGCAGCTGCTTTAAACTTTTCTT
>JABSPN010000028.1 GCA_013214425.1 Flavobacteriaceae bacterium
TACAACAACTCCAGAAATTTTAGGAAAGTTGAGAGCAGCTTTTAAGCCTGAAGGAGGAAGTGTAACAGCAGGAAACGCTTCAGGATTAAATGATGGAGCGGCAGCTACGATTATTGCTTCCGAAGAAGCTGTTAAAAAATACAGATTAAAACCAATGGCTAGAATCGTAAGTTCAGCAGTAGTTGGTGTAGAACCTAGAATTATGGGAATTGGTCCGGTTGAGGCTTCTAACAAAGCCTTGGCGAAAGCAGGATTAACCATGGATGATATGGATGTAATCGAATTAAATGAAGCGTTTGCAGCGCAAAGTTTAGCCTGTATCAGAACTTGGGGATTAGCTGATGACGACCCGAGAATCAACCCGAACGGAGGCGCTATTGCTATCGGACATCCGTTAGGTGTTACTGGAACACGCATTGCGTATTCAGCAGCATTGGAATTACAAGAAACAGGAAAACGTTATGCGCTAATTACCATGTGCATTGGTGTTGGACAAGGATACGCTGCTATTATAGAAAGATGTTAGTCACCTGTCAATTCGAGTAATTTGTCATACTGAGCTTGTCGAAGTATTGACAAGTTACCTACCTGCCACAGGAACGGTATCGAGAATAAGCATTAAATTAAATGAGATCATGAACAAAATAATTTGTCTACTTATTCTTATTGTATGCTCGTCGTATAATACTGATGAAGCGCAATACTTTGAAGGAATCATAGTCTATGATCTTTCCTATGAATCGATTCATCCCAAAGGAACACCAGAGATGTTTGAACAAATTGGAGGTGTGAAAGAAGTGTTCTATTACAAAGAAGGCTATTATAAAAGAGTGGCTTTAAATAAGGACGGACAAATCATTAAAACGATCATTCATGATCCGATTAAAAAAATGATCTATGGAACACATAGTTCTTTTGGAGATACGATTACGGCTTATTCTTCAGAAGATAATATCATGAAATCGTATAAAACCAAGAAGTTGACTAAGGAACTGGTTTTAGATCAAGAAGTACAAGGATATCACTATTCTTATAAAGTAGAAGAGGAGTATTCACAAAGCGGTAAATTTTCTTACGATTTCTATTATTCAAAGGATTTGTTAGTGAATCCTGAACATCATCAATATCAAAAGGAAGGCTTTTATAATGAGATCGTAAAAGAGCATCCTTATTTATCGTTGAAGATGATCATCAACGATTACTTTTTTAAGAAACAAACCAAAACAGCGGTTGAAGTTAAAAAACAAAAGTTGCCATTAGATATTTTTAAAATAGACGAAACCAAACCGATTAAGAAGATTTAAATAACGAATATCGAATAAAGAAAAACGAAGTAAGCAATACTTTAATATTCAGTGTTCATTAATCGATATTCAACATTCAATAACATATGAAACTAGAAAGCTATATCAACGGAAAATGGGTTGCAGGATCAGGAGACGGATCTCCAATGTTTGATGCTGTAACCGGAGAGACTATTGGCTTTTCTACTACAGACGGATTAGACATCCCTGCTGTATTAGAATACGGTAGAACCAAAGGTCAGGAGAAATTACGTAAAATGACTTTTCAGGAGAGAGGGAACATGCTTAAGAAATTGGCCTTGTACCTGACTAAAAGAAAAGACCAGTTTTATGAAATCAGTTATAGAACCGGAGCGACCAGAATCGATAGTTGGATTGATATAGAAGGAGGTTTCGGAAACTTATTTGCCAATGCTTCTCTTAGAAAATTATTCCCAAATCAGCCCTATCACGTAGAAGGTGATCCGATTGATTTATCCAGAGGTGGACGCTTTATGGCACATCATATCTTAGTGCCTAAAACAGGAGTGGCTGTACATATAAATGCCTTTAACTTTCCAATCTGGGGAATGTTGGAGAAATGTGCTGTAAACTGGATGGCAGGTATGCCTGCAGTAGTATTGCCAGCACCGCAAACAGCTTATTTAACTGAGGCGGTAGTGCGTGTAATTGTAGATTCAGGAATCTTACCAGAAGGAACACTACAGTTACTGAGCGGAATGACAAAAAATATCTTAGATACCGTTGAATCTCAAGATGTGGTGACCTTTACAGGGTCGGCTCATACCGGGCGAATGCTAAAAGTACACCCGCGATTAACACAAGAAGCGGTGCCGTTTACTATGGAAGCCGATTCTTTAAACTGCTCTATTCTTGGAAAAGATGCTGCGCCAGGAACACCAGAGTTTGATTTGTTTGTCAAGGAAGTTCGTAAAGAAATGACCGTAAAAACAGGTCAAAAGTGTACGGCAATTAGAAGAATTATTGTTCCTGAAAATTTAGTGGAAGATGTGCAGATTGCTTTAGGAAAACAATTGGGTAAAGTGACCATTGGAGATCCAAGATTGAAAGAAGTTAGAATGGGAGCTTTAGTGAGTAAGTCACAAGTAGAGAGTGTGAAAAATCAGGTACAGGAGATTGCCAAAACAGCTCAGATTGTATATGGTAACTTAGATAAGATTGAAACTATTGGTGCCGATGCAGAAAAAGGAGCCTTCTTAAGTCCGATTTTAATGCGTGAAGACAAGCCGTTTGAAAATACAGCGGTTCATGAGATAGAAGCGTTTGGACCAGTAAGTACACTGATGCCATACAAGGATATGGATGAGGCCATTCAATTAGCACAAATGGGTAAAGGATCCTTAGTATCGTCAATCTTTACTTATGATGACAGTATCGCGAAAGACTATATCGTTGGAGCAGCTTCTCACCACGGAAGAATTTTAGTAGGGAATAGAGAAAATGCCAAACAAAGTACCGGTCACGGTTCACCATTACCATTATTAGTACACGGAGGCCCTGGTAGAGCAGGAGGTGGAGAAGAAATGGGTGGAATGCGCGGTGTAAAGCACTACATGCAACGTTGCGCAATTCAGGGAACGCCAACTACCTTAACAGAAGTGACTGGAATTTATCAGGCGAATGCTAAGTATAAAGAATCAGAAAAGCATCCATTTGCCTATCATTGGGAAGATATTCAACCGGGAATGTCGCTTAAGACACACAAACGAACCGTTACCGATACCGATATTATTAACTTCGGAAACTTAACTTGGGATCATTTTTATGCTCATACCGATATCACGTCTTTAGACGGAAGTATTTTTGAAAAGAGAACAGCACATGGATATTTTATCATCTCTGCAGCAGCGGGCTTATTTGTTTATCCAAATAAAGGCCCAGTAGCAGCTAATTACGGATTAGAAGAATGTCGTTTCTTGCGTCCGATTTACCATAACGATACCGTTTATGTACGATTAACCTGTAAGGAAAAAGTGGATCGTGATTCCAGAGGAAAAGAATTACCTAGCGGAATTGTAAAATGGTTTGTTGAGGTATTTGATCAGGAAGATGAATTAGTAGCGGTGGCAACCATTTTAACAATGGTACAGAAAAAAAGTCCGTTTGAAGCAATCAATGCGAATACTATTCCGAAGTATTTAGCCAAATTGACTGAAGATGCAAAACCACAATGGGGAACTATGAATCCGCAGGAAATGGTTGAGCACTTAGAGTATTCGATTAGAGTAGGTCATGAGATTCAAGATTTCGACATCGAAACTCCAGAAAAGATTATAGAGAAAGTACACGATACCTTGTACAATCATACGCCTATGCCAAGAAACTATGATGCACCTAAAGTGTTATTGGAAAGATCGAAAGATTTACGTTATGAGAACTTGGCAGAAGCAAAAATGAAGTTAGTGGAAGCTTATGAGGAATTCACAGTTTACTTTAAAGAAAATCCGGAAGCGCAAACAAAGAATGCTGTTTTTGGAATGCTAGATAAGTTTGAGTGGGATTTGTTACATACGAAGCATTTTAATCATCATTTTGAACAGTTTAATCTATTGCATTAAAATGCTCAAAATAGCTCCCGAGAAATCGGGGGTCTTAATTTTACAATTAGAGTTTAAAAACATATTAGCATAAATGAAAAAAATAAACCCACTTGTTATGCTCATAATTGTTATACTCTTTTTAGCAAGTGGGTTGATATACATTGTTGGTTCAGGAGTTCAATCAGCTACTAAATTAGTTGAGAACGGATGTTTTATGAGTATACCTTGTAAAGGAAAAGATATAGAGATAAATATTAGTGATATAGCTATAGATTGGTCATACAAAAAAGAGGATAAAACAATTATTCTTTCAGGTGTTGATGATTCTCGAATTCCAATCTTGGTTTTGATGAAAAATAACCATTTAGAATGGGCTAAAAAATTAGATGTTTCTGATTGTTTAGTCAATGAAAGATTAGAAAATATTTCATCAATAAGAGTGGTCGACGAAGAATACTTCAGAATAAATTTTTTAGATGATATTTATGGAGAAATTTCGACTATCTATTTTGATGAAAATTTTAATTTTGAAGTTTTGTGTTTTAGTTCAATGTAAACTAACTCCTAAAATTTTTAACTAAATACTAGAAAATGACAAAGCCTTACGTAAAACAAGAGATCAATAACGGAATAGCAACCATCGAGTTTTTTCATCCAGCACATAATTCATTGCCTGGCGATATATTAGCCAAGTTGGCGAATACTATTACTGAGGCCGGACAGAATGATGCAGTAAAAGTGATTATTTTAAAAAGTGGAGGAGATAGAACTTTCTGTGCAGGAGCCAGTTTTAAAGAGTTAATTAATATCAATGATGCAGAGACTGGAAAAGTGTTTTTCTCCGGATTTGCTAACGTAATCAATGCCATGCGTAAATGTCCGAAGTTTATTATCGGACGTGTACAAGGGAAAACCGTAGGAGGTGGTGTTGGAGTAGCTTCTGCAGTTGATTATTGTATGGCAACGAAGTTTGCAGCCATCAAGTTAAGTGAGCTGAATGTTGGTATTGGACCATTTGTTGTTGGACCAGCTGTAGCGCGTAAACTAGGATTAACCGGTATGTCTCAAATTGCTATAGATGCCAATAGCTTTTATGATGCAGAGTGGGCAAAGGCAAAAGGATTATATGCTCAGGTATATGATTCAACTCAAGCCTTAGATGAAGCTGTCCAGGCCTTTGCTGAAAACTTATGTAATTACAATCCAGAAGCCATGAAAGAAATGAAAACTATTTTCTGGCAAGGAACAGAACATTGGGATACCTTATTAGCAGAAAGAGCTGTGATTTCAGGACGCTTAGTATTGAGTGAGTTCACAAAAGAAACCCTGAAGAGGTTTAAATAATAAACCGAAAAATGTAAAATATTAAATGTAAAAGTATTGTTTTTTGAAGATTACTTTTACGGTTTTAGATTTTGCAATTTTAAATTATACATTCTTATGATTTATTCATTCAAAGGATTCATTCCCGTAGTACATGAAAGTAGTTTTGTACATCCCTTAGCTGCTGTAACGGGTAATGTGATTATTGGTAAGAACTGTTATATCGGTCCGGGAGCAGCCATTAGAGGAGACTGGGGAGAGATTATTTTGGAAGATGGAGTAAATGTACAGGAGAATTGTACCGTTCATATGTTTCCAGGAAAGTCAATCGTATTAAAAGAAAGTGCCCATGTCGGACATGGAGCTGTAATCCACGGAGCTAATCTAGGAAGAAATTGTCTGATAGGAATGAATTCGGTTATTATGGACGATGTCGAAATTGGAGACGAATGTATCGTAGGAGCCATGTCTTTTGTAAAAGCCAATACCAAGTTTGATAAAAGACAGCTCATCGTTGGAAATCCTGCTAAAGCAGTTAAAGCAGTGAGTGATGAAATGATTGCCTGGAAAACCAAAGGGACCCAATTGTATCAGCAATTACCAGCCGACTGTTATGAGTCGTTAGAAGAAGTAGAACCACTACGAGAAATCCCAAAAGACCGCCCTATACAAGAAGCTTTTTATAAAACACTTGAGGAATTCAAGAAGAAGTAATGAAAGTCAGTTAGTAAATAAAGTATGAAAATGGTAAGGAATTACTCTTGTCTGGAAGATTTATTAATACTGAAAGGTTAGAAGAGAAAATCATTCATTATGATAGCGGTAAACTAACTTCAGAAACTCAATACAGGTATAGCGTAACCGGTAAGTTAATTAAAGAGAAAACATTAGAAAATGGTGATACGAATCATACCTATGAATATAATGAAGATGAAAATAAGGTGGTTAAAGAATGTATTTATTTTGGGGGAGACTTGTATGAAGAAGTTCGCTTTTTTTATTGTTTGATAATTTTTTTTTGAAAGACTAACCTTTAGAGATGGAGAGCTACTTCAGAAAATGATTACAAAAGAAACGGATAACTCTTTAGAAATACGCTTTTTTGATGAAGAAAATAATTTAATTCAGTGGAATAAAACTACGGTTATTTCCTTATCAATTCACCAGATATATTACTACTTAGGTCAAGATCTATTAATGGGAAAAATTATAAAGCAAACCACAAAACAAGATGGTCATGATGGCTGTAAAATTGAAATAGTTTACAGTTTTGGGTATGATTCAAAAGGAAATATGGTTCAGGAAGAGGTAAAAAATGAAAAAGGTGAAGTTTTGAGAATAACATGAAACAGGTATAATTAGAACACTATGTTAATCGAAGAAATTTTGATCTCTAACGATACAATAGATAGGTATTCAGGAGTAATCAATCTTTCAAATTCTTATCATTATATCTATAAAATAGAATACTGATTTTTAATCTCTTTTTACTAAAATTGTGTTAAGTAGTAATTATTGTGCATGAATAATTAAAGAGCTTTCATTCAAATTCTTATATTTACCGAACAACCTTTTTAAACTTAAATCCCTATAAAATGATTGATAAAGTAACCCCTGCTTTACAAGACATTCGATTAGCTCTGGTAGGACATGAATTGTATCAAAAGTTTAGATCTCTTGACGATTTAAAATTATTTACCCAATACCATGTATTCCCTGTGTGGGATTTTATGTCTCTACTGAAAGCTTTGCAAAATGAATTAACCTGTGTGTCCTTGCCTTGGATTCCTTCAGAGAACCCAAAAACAAGACGCTTTATTAATGAAATTGTACATGGAGAAGAAAGCGATCTGGATCAGGAAGGAAATTCGGTGAGTCATTTTGAGATGTATTTAGACGCCATGCAGTCTATTGGAGCCGATACAACTCAAATGGAATCCTTTATTCATTTATTGAAATCAGGAAAAACAGTTGCAGCGGCATTAACGGAATTAGAAGTCGACGAAGCTATAAAAGAGTTTGTCAATTTCACCTTTGAAATTATTAGTACGCGAAAGCCTCATATCATTGCGGCGGTATTTACATTCGGAAGAGAAGATCTTATTCCTGATATGTTCGTTGGGATTTTAAGAGGCTTACAACAGGATTCCAAACTAGATAAGCTTATTTATTATTTTGAAAGACATATCGAATTAGACGGAGATGAACATGGGCCGATGAGTATAGAAATGATTAAAGAACTCTGCGGTGAAGATGATGAAAAATGGAAAGAAGTCATTCAATATAGTCAACAAGCATTACAATTTAGATTGCATTTATGGAACACAATAAGTGCAAAAATTTAAGAAAGTTAGTCAGTTTTAACTTAATTAGTGTTAAAATTATTTCATCAATTAGCTGATTAATTGACTTGAATTATTTTTTTGTTAACTTTACTCCTATCCAACTAACAAACGTTAGTTAATATATAAAGACCGAATAAAAATGTCAACTGTAGTAGAATTGAGAATGCCCAAAATGGGAGAGAGTATTTCTGAGGCCACCATATTGAACTGGTTAAAGCAAGAAGGAGAAACTATTGAAGCAGATGAGACCATTTTAGAAGTTGCAACAGATAAGGTAGATTCAGAAGTTCCTTCACCTTGTGACGGGATAATTAAAGAGATTAAGTTTCAGCCTAATGAAGTTGTTGCTGTAGGAGAGGTGATTGCCATACTGGAAGCCAGTGGGGAAGTCGCTGTTAAAACTGAAGATGCTCCAGAAAAAACTTCGGCTAAAAAACCTGCAAAGCCTTTAGTAGTAACTAATAAAGTAAAACTTAAAAACAGCCCAGATTCAGATGCTTTTTTATCTCCTTTAGTGATTAGTATTGCTAAAGAAGAGGGATTGACTATTGAAGAAGTGCAAAGCATTCAGGGTTCTGGAACCGATGGTAGGATTCGCAAAAGCGATGTGATGGCTTATGTTAAAAATAGAAAATATCCTTTACCGAGTAGACCACAATTTCCAGTAAGCCAACAATCTCAATTCGGATTTACACCACCTCCAATCAAATATGTTGAGGGGCACGATGTATTAGAAGAAATGGATCGTATGCGTCAAATGATTGCTGGGCATATGGTATATTCCAAACAGACATCTCCTCATGTTACGGCCTATGTTGAAGCAGATGTAACCAATTTAGTGGAGTGGAGAAATACCAATAAAGTACCTTTTCACAAGAAATACGGAGAAAAATTAACCTTTACGCCACTATTTGTAGAGGCAGTTACGAATGCGATTAAAGATTATCCAGGCATCAATGCTTCCGTAGATGGAACCAATGTAGTCATCAGGAAAGATATCAATATAGGAATGGCAACTGCCTTACCTTCAGGGAATTTAATTGTTCCTGTGGTGAAGAATTCAGAAGGAAAAGATTTAGTATCTTTAGCTAAAGACGTCAATCATCTGGCTACTGCAGCCCGTGAAAATAAATTAAAGCCTGAAGAAATTCAGGGAAGCACATTTACAATCTCTAATGTTGGAACTTTTGGGAGTATTATGGGGACACCAATAATTAATCAGCCAGAAGTAGCCATTTTAGCCTTGGGGATTATCAAAAAAAGAGCTGAGGTAATTACTACAGACAAAGGCGATGAAATTGCAATTAGAAGCATGATGTATCTGTCACTTTCATTTGATCATAGAGTGGTTGATGGATTCTTGGGAGGATCTTTCCTACGAAGAGTAGCCGACAACTTAGAGCAGTTTGATGTAAATAGAAAAATTTAGTTCCTTCTCCTTTGTGAGAAGGTTAGGAAGAGGGGATTTTCACCCCCACCTTAATCCTCTCGCTTGAGGGATAGGGGCATATTCAAAGAATATATGGAAACACAAGAGATGAAACCACAAGCTAACGTATCAAAAATAACATTAGAACAAGCTTTTGCGAATTTGTGTACAGCAAAAGCAATGGCAATCTTATATGAAGATAATTTTAAACTTGTTTCTAAATACGTGCACGCCACTTCTCGTGGACACGAAGCTATTCAAACCGCTTTAGGAATGCAGTTATTGCCTCAGGATTATGTGTTTCCCTACTATAGAGATGATGCCATGTTATTGGCAATCAAAATGCAACCTTATGAGTTGATGTTGCAGTTATTAGCCAAGAAAAATGATCCTTTTTCAGGAGGAAGAACCTATTATTCTCATCCTAGTTTACGAGATGAAGACAAGCCTAAAATTCCACATCAGTCTTCGGCTACAGGAATGCAAGCAATCCCGGCAACTGGAGTAGCACTAGGTTTTTGGTATAAGGAAAGTGTGGGTATTGAACATGATTACTCCGGAAGTAAAGGAACAGCGCATGAAGGGAAGGCACCCTTAGTAGTGTGTTCTTTAGGAGACGCATCGGTAACTGAAGGAGAAATAGCCGAAGCATTTCAAATGGCCGCATTAAAGCAATTGCCTATCTTATACTTGGTTCAGGATAATGGGTGGGATATTTCGGCTAATGAAGCTGAAACAAGAGCTCAAAATGCCTCAGAATATGCACAAGGTTTCTACGGATTAGAAGCCATGTCAATTGATGGAGCCAATTTTATAGAAAGTTACGAAGCTGTTCAAAAGGCAATCAAGATAATTAGAGAAGAACGTAGACCAGTGTTATTACATGCCAAAGTGCCTTTACTGAATCACCATACCTCTGGGGTTCGTATGGAGTGGTATCGTGATGACCTAGAAGAAGCGCGTTCAAGAGACCCTTATCCAGTATTAAGACAACAATTACTGGATAACGGATTTACCTCAGAAGAAGTAGTCAAAATAGAAAATGAAGCGATTGAAAGAGTAAAAGCAGATTTTCAAAAAGCTTTGGATCAGGAAGATCCAACTCCAGAAGATTTGTTTACTCATGATTTTGCTCCAACTCCAATCACTGAAGAACAAGGAGAAAGAGCTCCAAAAGACAAGGATGAAGTAGTCATGGTTGACTGTGCTTTGTTTGCTGTTGAGGAGTTGATGAGAGAAAACAAAGAATGTTTGTTGTACGGACAAGATGTTGGTGGAAGACTTGGAGGTGTGTTTAGAGAAGCAGCAACTTTGGCTCAGAAGTTTGGAGATGATCGTGTATTTAACACGCCAATTCAGGAAGCCTTTATAGTTGGATCTACTGTAGGAATGAGTGCCGTTGGCTTGAAGCCTATTGTTGAGGTTCAGTTTGCTGATTATATCTGGCCAGGTTTAAATCAGTTATTTACCGAAGTAAGTAGGTCGTGTTATTTGTCAAATGGTAAATGGCCAGTATCGATGATCCTTCGTGTTCCGATTGGAGCTTATGGTAGTGGAGGTCCGTATCACTCGTCTTCAGTAGAATCTGTTGTAACAAATATACGTGGGATAAAAATTGCCTACCCGAGTACAGGAGCCGATTTAAAAGGTTTGATGAAAGCTGCTTATCACGATCCGAATCCAGTAGTGATTTTAGAGCATAAAGGATTATACTGGTCTAAAGTAAAAGGAACAGATGCTGCCAGAACTATTGAGCCTTCTGAAGATTATATATTGCCATTTGGTAAAGTAAATATTGTTCAGGAAATATGGGAACAAGCTGAGCAAGAGACGATGACTATTGTTACCTACGGAATGGGAGTACATTGGGCTTTAAATGCTTCAAAAGACTATAAAGATCAAGTTGAAATCATTGATTTAAGAACGTTATATCCGCTAGATGAAGAAGCTATTATCGCGTCGGTTAAAAAGACGAAAAAATGTTTAGTAGTTACAGAAGAGCCAGTGAACAATTCTTTTGCCAGAGCACTAAGCGGAATGGTTCAGGAAACCTGCTTTAGGTATTTGGATGCTCCAGTCATGACTATTGGTAGTGAAAACATGCCTGCGATTCCTTTGAATTCAACATTAGAACAAACCATGATTCCTTCTTCTGCTAAAGTGAAAGCGAAGTTGGAAGAATTACTGAATTATTAAGATAAGTATCTCTATACAGTAAAAGCTCTCTGAAAAGAGTCATTCTGAATAATCTGAGTAAAATGAAGAATCTCCATACTATCTAAATATCAATATGTAGGTAGTTGAGAGTTTCGACTTAGCTCAAAATGACATTGTAATTACTTTCCAGAGAACCTAATATATCATGCGACAAGGTTTAATTCGCAGTAAGTAATATCCAGCAACACCAGTACCCCAATAAAAAAGCGCAAACCTATCGGTTTACGCCTTCCAAATGAAACTAAACTACGCACTCTAATTATGCAACTTCAATAAGTTTTGGTGCCTTGGGTTTGGCTTCTTCTCTCTTCGGAATAAAGACAGATAGAATTCCACTCTCATATTTAGCTTTTATATTTTCATCATCAGCAGTTTTGGGTAAGGTAAAGGTTCTACTGAATGAAGCGTAACTAAATTCACGTCTTGAATAAGTTGAATTATCTTCTTTAGTATTTTCTTTTTCAGAAGAAATAGTCAACTTGTTGTCTTTTAAATCAATTTTGAAATCGGCTTTATTAAATCCAGGGGCTACCATTTCAACAGTAAAACCATCATCATCGGTTTTAATATTTACTGATGGAATACTAGTATTTGTTCTATCAAGATTTTTAAAGGCTACATCTAAAACATCTGTATCAAATAAATGATTAAAAAATGTTGGGAATCTGTTTGTGTTTTTAACTATACTCATAACGTTTTGTTTTTTAAAGTTTTAATTTTTTTGTTTGACTGGTGTAAGACAAAATATGTTCCAAGAGTTTTTTACTGACGTTATGACAGTCTTTAACAATAGCATAACGACAAAATGACAGCATTTGTGAGTCTAGCAGGAAAAGGCGTCAGTTCGAGTGAAATCGAAATTTAATTAAGATATACTGTGTCGAGAAGTGAAAACTAATCAATATGCTTTGTCATATTGAGCATGTCGAAATATGATACAAAAAACCCGAAGTGACGGTAAAGATGCTTTATTTGTTTAGAGATATAATCAATTTCCATTTTTGCTATACACTCGGTGACTTGCTTCAGGTAAGTAGGGTGCGTTGATTTAAGTTTTTTAGCTAATTCAAATCGGTCTTTATGGTTTACTATAGTTTCCTCCTCATAAAAATTAAGTTGCTTTTGCAAGTGCTACAATTAGTATAGCCAAAAAGTTTTTCTAATCTGCCAATAGCAATAGTTGATACATGTTTCCGCATGAGGGTAAATTAGGAAATTATTAATAAAAACTTAGCGAACTTGGTTTTAATTAGAGCTGCTTAACTTACTAAATCTCCAAGAAGCGATTAAGCCGATAAGTGAAAAAATGGCTAACATAAAAAATACATGTTGATGTCCAATGATCCCCGGATTTTGATCTAATAAATAGCCTCTAATTGGACCGATAAAAATATCAGGAGTATACCCAACTAAAGAAATCAACCCAACCGCTGTTCCAGTTACTGCTAAGGGGATTTTTCCTTCTTGTAAAACTGCAAAATATAGGGTGCGAATTGCGTAAGTTCCGACAGCTGTAATGATTAAAGAAAAGAAGAATATGGTGTTCAGTTCTGATGTAACGATGCCACTTGAGAAAATGATGGAACCCATAAGCATGATAATAAAACCAAGTATCATCCAAAGTGACCCTTTGGTGCGATCTGCCAATAAACCAATAGCAATACAAACAATTGGGCGTAAGTACAGTTGAAAGGTTCCTATTTCAGCAGCTTCTACGTCATTAAATAACATAACATCAGAGGCATATAGTGAGAAGATATCGGTAGTTTTATAGCCTACATAAGCACAAAGTACTATAACCATTAAAAGCCATACAGAAGGAATACCAGCAACTGATTTAATGTTTTTTAAAGGAGATGATTTGACGAATGTCTCATCTGTAGTGTTTTCTTCTTTTAAAAACAAATACACGGCAATACTGATGAGAATGACCAGAAAAGAAGAGGTTAAAATTACATATCGAAAAGCTTCCTGACGTTGAATTAAACTAGCACTTTCTATATTCTCGGGTAGGAAAAGTGAAAAGATGAATACACCAATAGCTCCCATAGAAGCGGCTACGAACCCACGTCCACCTTCCAGAAAACCAAAGGCTTTTCCTTGATTTTTTAAACCACCCCACGATCTGGTTGCTTTAATCATAGCTCCCCAGAAAAGGAATATGGTAGTAAAACCCCAATAGCCAAATAGCGCTATTAATGAAGTATAACTGGGGAAAGTCGACATAAAGAGTCCGCCAATAGCGGTTAGCAGCAATCCTCCCGAAATCAATTTTTTGGGCGGGAATTTATCAGCTATAGTGCCTCCATTCAAATAAGAAAATAATGCTACAAGTCCATAAACCGAAAAACAATAACCTAAGTTTTCATTGGTGACATTAAAGACATCTAAAAAAGTAGGTAAAAAAATACGTGCTAAAACAAATGGAAGAATAAAAATAGATTCACCAGCTAATATGACTAAGATAATTCTATAGAGTGGTGCGGTTTCTTTTTTTTGTAGATTCAAACTATTCTGATTAAAAACTTAAGTTATGGAAATGATTTCATTTTAAAAAATTTAAAATAAAAGGGTAATAAAACAAGATTAAGGATACTTAAAAGAGAATAGCGCTAAATGATGTTTTCTCTAGTTTAGTAGCTGATTCATAATTTTTGGGGAGAACCATTTTTTGGTTCTTATTAAGCCTGTGTCTTTATCACGCAGGCTTATCTTCTTTTTTTCTTTTTGAATACGCCAAACACCCAGTCTAAATTAAAATAAACCAATACTAATATCACTAGAGATAAAATAGTAGTTTGCTTACTTGTCATAACTTTTTTAGAGTCTTCTTGAACTAGAAAGGAGATAAAAGTATAAATGATGAATAAGGTGATCAAAAAAGTAATGACTTTAGCAACTTTGATCACCTTATTGAAATTGGATTCTTTCATGATTATCGATTAAAAGGTCTTTCGTTGATCCAATGAAAACCTCTGTTGGTTAACAAGAAGTCTTTTTTGGTTAAACAACGTGCCTTCAAAGATAAAGTATCTTGCTCGATAATAGTTGATAATGTGAAAATTGAATCCGTTTTTTTATAATTAGCAATAAAGACTTTTGTGCTATCGCTAAAATCTTTTAGTGTAATGGTGTTTTTAAGTGTATCAACTTTTGATTCATAACTGATACGCTTTTCCTTATTCATGGTGTTGACCTGAAAATAGCCTTCCCATTCCATGCGTATATAGCGCCATCTGTCTTTATCTCCCAGAGTAGGGGGGATAGTGTCTCCGTTTTTTGTAAATGTTTCTATTTCATATAATCCATATAAAACAGGTTTTGGGGCTTTAGATCCGTACGTGTATTGAGATTGAATTGTTTGGTAAGTTCCAACTCCGAAGCAGAAAAGCAAGAGTAGGCTTTTAATTGATAGTCTGTTTATTTTAGCCCATTTCTTCTGAAAGATTTCAGGAAGCTTAATTCGCTCCAGCTGGACGGCTTGTCCTTTAAAGAACAGGGCGATTAATCCTGGAATATCTTTACTTAAAATAAATAGAGTCAGTAAAACCAGGTGTGTTGAAACAATTTTCACGGGAACATCGAAGAAATAGTTTACGGCCATTACATTGGCTGTAGTCATCAAGGTAACGATAGCTCCAAAGGTTGTTGTTTTTCTGAATAATAAGAAACCTGCAGCGACTTCGGCAATTCCCATAAACAAATTGTATCCTTTTGAAAACCCCAGAAATGTCCAGGCTAATCCCATAGGTGATGAGTCTCCATAAGGTTGAATTAATCTATAAAAGCCAGGCTCTTGGAACTGTAATTGAATCACTTTTACCAAGCCATAATTAATAAGCATCAACCCTACATAATAACGAGCTGCAGTTGTGATCCAGTAATATAAGGTGAAGTAATGCATTCTTTTTCGATCCAGTAATGACCATATAATTGTTGCGATTACGGCTACAGTGAAGATGAGTAAAACAGTAACGTAGTCATAGGTTGTGTCTCCACTACCATTGGTAAATGTGGTGATTTTTTCAGGTAAATGTAAAATGTTTTCTCCTATCCAAGGGATGAACTTTTTCATTAGGTTGTTCAACCATCCAGTAAGGAAATACCAAAAAGGATAGGCTCCATTGTTTACTAAAATGACATATAATGCGATATAGGAAAAGGCAAATCTAAATCCAATTTTTTTAGGATTTGACCAGACTTTTGTTGAATGTTCGCTCATGATAATTTCTATAATTGGTTAGTATTAGATGATGAGCTAAGATATTAAGAAGTGGAGATAATTTTCTTAAACTTACTTTAAACAGATGTTAAAGTTAAAGCAAAAAAAACCGAATTCATTTGAATTCGGCTCATCTATATTATTATTCGTTTAGTTGCCCGGAGGGTAGCGTTGCATTATTTTGGCAACAAACTCACGAATGCGCTCTTCTTTTTTGTTTGGATTATCGGTTAAGTATCCAGATCCTTTTCCTTGCCATACCAATTGTTTGTCTTTGGCATCAATAAGGTCAATATACATGGTTCCGGTTACATCTTTTTGAATCGATTGGTAGTAACCTCCATACCATGGTCCCCATCCATATCCCCATCCAAAACCAGCATCTTGATACACATTAATATCTCTTCTAGCTTTTGTGAAGATGTTGACCATTACATCCGGATTTTGAGATTTACTCATTCCTTTGGCTAACAACTCGGCTTCAATCGCTCTATGAATTCTCTTTTTGTCAATATCAGAAATTTTGACTTTATCTATTCCTGGTTTATAAAACGCAAACGTTTTATAAGTTCCGAAATCAGCTTCTTTATCATAATCTGAGGCGACACGTACCGAAGTGCATGAAAATAGTGTTAAAGCTAACACCAGAGCGCATAATTTTAAACGTTTCATATCTATTGCTTTTTTTGATTACAAGTTTTCTAGCAGGTTATCATCAACAAGATTCGGGATGGTAACTTTTATATCGGGTTCTATATCCATAG
>JABSPN010000280.1 GCA_013214425.1 Flavobacteriaceae bacterium
GGAAAATCA
Source organism: Flavobacteriaceae bacterium (assembly GCA_013214425.1). Lineage (GTDB taxonomy): Bacteria > Bacteroidota > Bacteroidia > Flavobacteriales > Flavobacteriaceae > DT-35. The sequence continues at coordinate 10 of JABSPN010000280.1, forward strand.
AACTCTTTCCCGTTATGAGCGCATAAAAGCTTTCTAGGACTATTAAAATGCGTCTCAAGCAGGTTTTTGAATTCGATTAGAATAGTAGCTTCATCTCCGTGAAAAGAGGTGACTCTGAATTCTTTGGGCTCTGAAGAAGAAAAGTAGCCTACTGAAATACAGATTATTTTGCCAAATTCTGCCCAAATACCAGCTCGTTCATAAAACTCTTCAGGAGTAAATTCGTCTTTACGTTGATATTGAGATTTAAGTTGCCAAAGTTCTTGACTTGTTTGATTTAAATCTTTAAAATCTTCCTCTTGCGGAACAGTTTCTATATCAAGAAATAAAATATCTTCAAGATTAATTTTTTGTATCATTTTCTAGCATTTGATAAATCCCATCTATATAGGGTTCTATGTTATCGATATGAGCTCTGTGACCTAGCCTAACAAATATCAAATTATCTTCAGGAATTACAACCGTATACTGCCCTAGATGGCCTCTCATATAGAAAATATCTTTATCCAAATAATCACTTAACCAAAATCCATAACCATAGTTTTCCCCATCAGGATATTTAGATTGCACAGACAGCTGAACAAAACTAGAATCTAAAATTTGATTTCCTTTCCAATTTCCGGAATCTTTGTATAATTTGCCGAATTTGGCAAAATTCCTAACATTACTAGCCACACAACAATAAGCCTTTTCCATTCCGTCTTCACGGTCTAATTGCCAAATAGCATCATCGTTCATGCCTAAAGGCTTCCAGAATTTTTCTGATAAGTAATTAGAAAGTTTTTTACCAGTAGCCTTTTCAATAACCATTCCCAATAACTGTGTATTGCCACTTAAATATTCATAAGATTGCCCAGGTTCCTCAGTAATCTCGATAGTTTTCATAAGAGCTCGAAGATCTTCAGAAAAATAAGCCTCTGTTGTCACTGAAAACGGACTGTAATAACGCTCGTCCCAATTCATTCCACTAGCCATTGATGATAAATCGCCAACCGTCATTTTAGCGGCTTTGCCTTTGGAAAATTCAGGAAAGAAATCCCCTACGGGTTGATCTAGACTTTTAATATGTCCTTCCATAATGGCTTTTCCCAGCATGGCCGAGATCATACTTTTTGCCATAGAAAAAGAATTACTTCTGGAAGTTTTATGGTAATCTTCATAGTATTGTTCAAACCAAATACTATCGTTCTTAACAATCAAAAAGCCAACAGTTCCATATTCTTCATGTAAGGCTTCCAGTTCTTTAACTTGTTTGGCTTTATTATAATTTACATGTTCTGGCCAGGGTTGGTGTGTCCCCGATTGAACGGTGCGATTTTCAAATTCAGTATAATCATCAAGAAAAGCGGTGGTATGTCCGTTTAAATAAGTGACACGAACCGCAGTGATTAAGTAGTCATATCCGAAGATATAAAGCGAGACAATCAATAAAGTAAAGAGTATAACAAACCACTTCAGGAATCTTTTGATAAATTTCATAGGGAACTTTTTGGTTACTTAAAAGTAACGAATCTAAAACAACTTTTGTTGTTTTAACAGAATTTCATGTTCCAGCAACCATTTTTTTCTCCATAAACTACCAGCATATCCAGTTAAAGATCCATCTGATCTTATCACACGATGACAAGGAATTACAATAGCTATTGGATTTTTTCCATTGACGGATGCTACTACTCGAATAGTTTGGATATCTACAATTTTTTTGGTTTGATCTATATAGGAAACGGTTTTTCCAAAAGGGATTGTTAAGAGTTTATTCCAAGCTTCTTTCTGAAATTCTGTGCCTTTTGGGTTGAGTTTTTAATCAAAATTGGTTCGTGAACCTTCAAAGTATTCCTCTAATTGTATCATGCAATCTTTTAATTCTGAAGGGATGGAATGGCTCAATTCAATATCTTGATCAGATAGCAAAGAAATACGGGTAATTCCATCTTGATCTCCATCAATTTTACAAATACCTAGGGGTGTCTTGTGATATATAGTTTGAATGAAAACTTCTTAAAGTATAGGATAGTTCAAGAATTATTTGATATCAAGAAAAACACCTCCTGAAAAGGAAGGAGCGGCATAAATAATTCGTCCGCTTACTGCTGAAGTATAATTAAAAGAAACGCCAAGTTTGTCAGTAATATAATAGGCTACTTCGCCTCCAATACTGGTAAACTCCAGGTTGTTGGCAAAAATACTACCTTGGGCGGTTTGTGCACTTAAACTTCCGTTTTGTAAAGACTGAAGTGTGTCCAGTCGGCCAATCAACCAAACTTTTTTCTTAAAGAAGTTTCCTCCAATTTCTAAACCGCTTCTTAATTCGTCAGAAAAATCTTGTGTTCGGTTGTTGAATCCGAGATAGATTTTAGTATAAAATGAGGTCTGACCTAAAGTAAAAGGTACACCTAAATCGGCTTGGATTAATTGATTAAATTCTCCGTCACCAGTTTGAAAGCTACCGTTACTTCCTCCAGAATCATTTCCAGTTGGAATTCCAAATTTCAATGTGGCAGAAAGTGCCACATTACTGTTCTGTAGAATTCCATAGCGAATCCCTAAATTGACATCTCCTATAGAGTTGAGATCTTCTCCAGGGGTGATTAATTCGCCTGTTGTTCCTGAAAGAATATCGTTCTGATAGGTTCTGGAGAAAAAAGGCACATAGGCAATAATATTCCATTTTTCAGACAAGCCATATTCCCCATAAAAGTTAATATTTAATTGCCCCCTTGTTGCATTTGGTTCAATAATCCCCTGATCTGTATAATGCTGATCGGCCTCCAAATACCAGGCAGATAATTTATAATACCCGTTACCTTTTTTTCTAGACCACTGCCCAAATGAGACACTAGTGATGAATAGCATCATGAGTAATAATGCTGCTGTGATGTATTTCTTTTTCATAATACTTTAGTGGGAATTAATCGGCTCTACCTTCTCCTACTTTTACTGCGAAAGGTTCACACCAGTACAATAGGTACTCGTAATCGTTTATATTAATAGCATCAAATTCATAAGTATGAGTACCAATAAAGGTGGTTACTGGCCCCGCGTTATAGGCTCCATTAGTGGAATTTGGATTATTGGTTAAATACAGATAAAGGCCTGGTAAATTACTTGAGGCGGCATAGTTCCCTGCAAAAGTAATCCGAACAGAATTAGTGCTAAATATTTCTTCAATGGTGTAATCTCCTTCTAATGTGTATCCACTTGTGGCGTAAATTTGACCTGTTTTTACTATAGGTTCTTCATCTACTATTTCCATAGTAATGGTAATAGCGTTTTCATCCTGAATAGTAATATTTCCTTGTAATATCACTTGAACAGAAATGCTGACTTCACCTTCGCTTAGTCCGGTGGCTAAACCATTTCCGTCAATAGAAATAAGAGATTCATCGGAAACAGACCAAAGCAAAGTCGCTTGATCTGCTTGTCCGATATTGTTAAAGTAAGTGGCTTCAAATTGATAAGTTTCGCCTACAGCGATACTGGTTGTTGAGTTGGTAATTCGCACTTCAGGATCTACGGCATCGTCAATCACGTCTTCTCCAATACACCCAACAAAAAATAGTGTAATAAAAGTTAAAGAAAGGTAAGTCAGGAACTTCATGATTTTTAATTTTAGTTTCCTCTATGGTCGAAACTAAAATCAAGGACTTACAAAAAATCAGTGAAATTTAATCGATGATACCCAAGCGTTTTGCGCGTTCTTCCCAGTTTTTTCGGGCTAGATTTTGCATGTTGGCATCGGTATCACTTTCGTCCATGATCTCCAGCCCTAAAAGGGTTTCGATCACATCTTCCATAGTCACTAAACCACTTACAGAACCGTATTCATCGACTACCAAAGCTATGTGTTCTTTCTCCTGAATTAATTTTTCGAAAAGATACGGAATAGCCACATTTCTGTCAATAACAAGGAGTGTCCTTTTTAGGTCTGAAAGTATTTTGTGATCCTGATCTTCGGCTAAATCTTTATAAATATCGTCTTTTAGGACGTAGCCAACAATGTTATCAGGGTTATCTGTATAAATAGGAATTCTTGAGAAGCGAAGGTTTTTATTGTCTTCAAAAAACACTTTGATATTTTGATCTTCAGGAGCCATTTTCATTACGCTTCTAGGCGTCATAACATCTTTGGCTAAGATAGCTTTAAAGTTCAGTAAGTTTTTAATGACTTTAGATTCTGATTCTTCAAAAACACCTTCTTCTTTTGCGATATCGGCCATAGCAGAAAAATCTTCACGACTTAAGACACTTCCATGTCCGCTTTTTCCAATTAATTTAGTGGTTAATTGAAGAATCCAAAGTAAACCAAGCCATTTCATAGGGAACATTAAAACGATTAAAGCTTTAGCTGAAAAATTAGCTAAACCTTTCCAATAAGTAGCACCTATTGTTTTTGGAATGATTTCAGAAACAACTAAAATTAAAATGGTCATAATTGCAGATACAATACCAACTGTGTTAAATCCGAAAATTTCTATTTTATAAGGTAGTTGCTCTGCCTGCACTCCAAGTAAAATTGCTCCTAC
>JABSPN010000281.1 GCA_013214425.1 Flavobacteriaceae bacterium
GATAATTTAATTTCAATTATCACCTGTCTTTTAGGGTTAGGAACTTTGTTTTTAAATCAGAATTATATTCTATCCTTTATTGCTTTATTGTCCATTAGCGGAAGTCTTTTAGTATTGATCTTTGAAAATGATCTCTATGGTTTAATGCATGTATACGTTGCGCTTTACAGTATTGGTCTCACTTGTATTCTTTTAAATGAAGCCAAATTAATTGCTTCCAGTAAGAAACTATCCAAGCTTTATAATCCGTTGAGAATTGGTTTTATCTTCTCCTTACTTTTTGGCTTGTTTTGTATTGGAAAAAAGAACTTACTGACTGAGGATTTTAGCCCATGGTTCTCATCAATTGTTATGATTCCGATTACCTTGTATCTGATTAGTCAGATTATTAAAATCCTTGATGTAAAGCTTACAAAGAGTAAAAATATAATTTACTATTTAAGTGTATTAATCTTAACCTCTACAGTGTTTTCACCAGCTATTTCCGGAGCATTAATTATTATACTATTATGTTTTCTGGTAAACTATCGTACAGGATTTGTCATTGGAATCATTGCAACGATTTATTTTATATCGCAATATTATTACGATCTGAATCTTACATTACTAACGAAATCCATGATACTCTTCGGTTCGGGGGTTGTCTTCTTATTATTATACTTCTTAATCACTAAAAAAAAGAACAGCCATGAAAAAGTATAAATGGATTATCATCTTACTGAATCTTGTCATTTTACTCGTTTCGTTTAACAGTTCAGTAATTAAAAAAGAAGCGTTATTAAAAGATGGAGAGCTTATTTTATTGGAATTAGCTCCAGTCGATCCGCGTTCCTTAATGCAAGGTGACTATATGCAATTAAACTATGAGATTTCCAATAATTTAAATCCCAACAATTCTAATTCTAAACCCATCCCAAAAAGAGGCTTTTGTGTGGTTACATTAAATGAAAACAGGGTTGCTAAAAAAGAGCGTCTCCAAAAAGAAAGAACACCTTTAAAGGATGGAGAATATCTTATTGAATATACTTCCAGAGGATGGTGGCGTATTAATATTGGTGCAGAATCTTATTTTTTCCAGGAAGGAGAAGGAGAAAAATATGAAGAAGCTGTATATGGTGGAGTCAAAGTAGATGAAAAGGGAAATAGCTTATTAATTGGACTTTATGATAAGGACAGGAAGAAGATAGAATAATGCTTGATAAAATCTATAAAACAACTTATTGGGTTTTCTTAATAGCATCTGTTTTAATTCTCATTGGAATTAATCAAGGCTACATAAGCTATGGCGTTGATGTGCAAACTCCATTTATGGCTATCGGAATATTTGCAGTATTATTACTGATTACAATTTTTAGAATTCTGTTAAGGAAACTAAATACTGATACTAAAAAAACACTAGCATTGGCCCTAACGATAGTAATGGCTTTTTTATGTTTTTACTATCTTCTAGAAGATCAGTTTTTGATGAAACTATAATTAGTATCTTTAACCAAATCATTTTTCAAATACCAACCGAAAATCATGAACGACAAACTAATCTCTACAGACATTAAACAACATGTTCTTGCTTTACTAGATGATACTTCAAATCAGGAAGCTCTATTATCTAAAATTAAAGAAATTCACAACCATTTCCAACAGGCTACAGAAATCACTGGTTTTGATAATAAAATGGAAAACCTGGCCGCTGTTCCTACTGCTAAAGGGAAAGCTTTGGGTTTAAATCATGCAGCACAATGTTTATTAGATTATAAGCGTACGCCCAAGTTTTTAAAGGCTATGATAACAGCTATTAAAGAAAAACAAGAACAATATCCTGAGGAGACTATCAAAATATTTTATGCAGGTTGTGGGCCCTATGCACCTTTTGTGACTTTAATTGCTCCTCTATTTTCTCCTGAAGAAATTCAATTCTCTTTATTAGAGATCAATCCTGGCTCCTTAGATTCAGCAAAAAAGCTAATCAATGCCATGGAACTTCATACCTTTATTCAGGAAGAACATCTGGCTGACGCAGTTACTTTTTCTATTCCGAATCCGAAGCAATACCATATTTTATTCAGTGAAACATTAGATGCCTTGTTATTTAGAGAATGTTATGTGCCTATCGTATTTAACATGTTACCACAACTTAGATTTGACATTACTTTAATTCCTGAAAACGTTGTAATCGACTTGTCACTTACAACAGGATTATTACAAGACGAAGATCGTGAAGAATATAAGATTGATACTATAGTTGATGTTCGCAAAGCACATTCCAATCAATCAAACACTACTATCCCATCTCAATTAGAAGAGGTAAAAGTATCGTTGGAAAATTACGACATGAACAAATACCAATTCATGACATTAGACACTTCTGTTCATGTGTATAAAGATATTTGGCTTACCAGAGCAGAGTCGTCTCTTACATTACCTTTAGACATTACATTAGAGCAACCCTTTATCAATAAATCCATTGTATTCAATTATCAAATTGATCCCGATATCGAATTAAAGTGTACCTTAGAGTGATAGAAAATCAAATGTCCAAAATAGCGATCCCTATGGTTGCCAGTATAAATGGTTATATTGCCAAAAACAATGGAGATTATCCCTGCTTAGAATCTAAAGATCTATATGAAAAAGGTGTGACACTTTCAGAACAAGACATCACCAATTATTTAAATACTATTGATTACTATATCATGGGGTCTAAAACCTACGAACACCTCTTACACTTAAAAGACGTTAAAACCGATAAGGACGGAATGGTAGAACTTACTTATGATTGTAAGTACTAAAATTAAATTGTATCGATTTCCTGATTTCCATACAAGAAACTATTGACCGCTATTTCATCAATTTGTTACCCGCTGTCATTATCTCATTAATTACTATTGAATTTCTTGCTCCAAAAAGATTCAAAACCAGTTCAGCTTTTCGATTTATTAAATGGGTTATTTTTATCTATTCATTCATTTTTATTTCTTCCTATATTGTAGGGATGCTATTCAATCATGAACAACATGCCATTGCAAACAGAGCTAAAGGACCGTATTGGTGGGCTTATTGGGTCATGCTATTTGGAACTATCATACTACCGCTTACCTTACTACTAAAAAAATTAGGGAACAATCCTTTTTATCTGCTTTTGGTCGCTTTCATGATAAAATCAGGTAGGTATTTCGAACGCTTTGTTATCATTGTGACCTCGCTTCATAGAGATTATTTACTCGATGGAAACAACAATCTACTAAGCTATTTTGAATACCTGATTGCTTATTTTTTCTTCGGATTTTTACTAGCTTTATTCCTCTTAGGAATTATATATTTAAAAGATCGCATAAAGCATGAAAAATCAATTAACTAAAGTTTCCCTCTTCTTACTTCTTTTTTCTAACACCTGCTTTAGTCAGTATCAATATACCCAACCCAAAAAACTAGACGATGGTTGGCAAACCAGTGATCTTAAATCTAAAAATATCGATTCTACTCGCATTTATGCACTCTTTAATCAGTTACACGGAGAAAAGCATCAGGTACACAGTATGTTGGTGTTCAAAAATAATGAATTATTAGTCGAAGAATATTTTGGAGATAATGCCATAGACAAGCCTCATGATATTCGTTCTGTCAACAAAAGTATAAGAGCTATTTTATTAGGTATTGCTATAGACAAAGAGATTATTAAAAGCGTTGACGACCCGATTAGTAACTACCTAAAAGATTTAAAACCAAAAAAGAATCTCGATCCCAGGAAAGAGCAAATCACCATCAAAGATCTCATTACCATGTCTACTGGCTTGGAATGTAACGATTGGGATAAAAATTCTAAGGGTCAAGAAGATCGAGTATACAAGAAAAGTAACTGGTTACAATACACATTAGATTTACCTCAAGTTAACGATCCCGGGACTGTTTCTAACTATTGTTCAATGGGCACCTTAATACTGGCTAAAATTATTGAAAATGCTTCAGGTATGACACTCGCTGAATTTGCCGAAAAGCAGCTCTTCAAACCTTTAGAAATCACTAATATTCAGTGGGGGCACACATCTGAAAAAAAGATTATTTCAGCAGGTAAAAGATTGTATATGACCTCCCGTGATTTAGGAAAAATTGGTCAGTTAATACTGAATAATGGTATCTGGGATGGCCGACAAGTAGTGTCTGAAACATGGCTAAACGAAATGCTTTCAGTAAAAACAACAATCACTGGAATTCCCTACGGATATTTATGGTGGGAAATTCCTATCCAAACCAAAGAGGGCTCAACAATTTCTAAAACGGCTACTGGAAATGGCGGACAATACATCATGGTTTTTCCAGATTCTAATATCATTGCCATATTTACTGGAGGCGCCTATAACAGTCCGAACGACAAACTTCCGTTTGCTATTGTAAAAGATATCGTGTTACCTGCTTTCGACAAAAAATAAACCATGACTGTTCAGCCTTTACACAAGTATCCTTTTGAAAAGCTCGTTGAGTAGTTCCTGAAAGACTTTAAAGGCTACTTTGTAAAAATGCCTACAGATGTGT
>JABSPN010000282.1 GCA_013214425.1 Flavobacteriaceae bacterium
TTATCACTGTTGGTTAAGAAGTTTTCTTCTAATCCATAGCCTTGGGCTTTTTCCATTTTCATTCTTCTGGCATCTCCTGAAGTTGTATGTGGTAAAGTAAAAAATCTTTTCTGCGGATTCACAATTTGCATATCAAACTCGGCTTCTAGATCATTCCATTCAAAAACCACTCTATAATCTAAGGTCGCTTTGTTTAAATATTGAGGTGGTGTTTTAGACACATCCAGAATACTTCTATGCTTACTAATTAAGTTTCTGTATTCATTCTCTATAGTTGGCATTAAACCAATAAAATTAGCTCCGTATGAGTTTCTTCCTGTGATAATTTTGTGATAAATATCATATCCCTTTTTATGTTGATCTGCATAGTGATACGCTTGTGCCAAATCTCTATGCGATTGAGAACTTTTAGGTGATAAACTGACTATCCTTTGAAAAATCTTGACAGCCATATCATGTTCTCCAGCTTCCTGAAACTTATAAGCGATAGCTTTTAATACAATCACATTATCAAAATTAATGTCGGCTGCACTTTCCAAAATTCTATTGGAAATGGCCTTATTTTTCCATCCCTTAAAATAATCGTATACATCCAAGAAGTATTCAAATTTATTCTGATGTTGATCTCTTAATTGTAAATATGTATTGTAAGCCTCATCCACACTAGTACTTTCCTGAAGCGCATTGATATAAGATGTTTTAGGAAGATTTTCAATCATTTTGGTATCTTCTGAATAAGTATCGGTTGTTCCTAATCTTGGATCTTTTGGATCTGTCACCTTTTTCTGAATGGCATTTTTTGTCGTTATTTCTAATACACCATTTATACCTAAAGTACCGTATTTATTAGTAGCAGCCATACTTTTTAATAAGGTGATATCTACTATATCTTCTGGATTTAACCAGGAGAAATCGGCATCAGCTCCGCTAGAGCTACCACTTAATCCATTTGAAGAAGTTGATTTTCGCTGTGGAATTCCATCAATAACAACTAATCCAAAAGTATCACCATTGATTGTTTGCAAACTTCTTACTGTAAACTTACTTATATCAGTATTAGTTCGATGCCCAAAACCTGTTAACTTTCCTTGAATGGATTGGTTAACGTTGGTTGCTGTTTTACTCAAATCATCTTGACTTAAAGATTGTACATCATAACCAATTCTCTTTTTGTCTTTTTTCCCATAAGCTGTTTGGATGGTCCCATCATCATTCTTTTTTGCCGTAACCGTTACTTCGTCTAAACCTTCATTAGATTCGTTCATCACAACATCAATCACATTCTTATCCTGAATGCTTAATCTAACGGCTTTTTTTCCTAAGTAACTAAAAACGATAATGTCACCTTTCTTGGCATTGATTCTATAGCGTCCGTCTGCATCAGTAGTCGTTCCCTTATTTTTATTTTTAATGATTACATTGGCTCCTACTAAAGGCCCTAATTCATCTGATACAATACCAGAAACACTTTGCACATTTCCTACTCCAGCTACTTTAATGGTTTTTTCTATTGAAGTATTGGTAGGATCATATACGTTAGTATAAGAAATATTAGCATCAAAAGTTCTTTTTCCTGAATCAACTGTACTATTAATAATGCTGATTTTTTTATCAGTTGGAAATTCCAATTTATCAAAGCCTTCCGTAGCATCAGAAAACAACAAATATTCTTCTTGACCGCTTTCCTGAAACAATGAAGTGTAAGAAGTGGCTCCATCATAAATAGCATTTTCTAATTCAAGTCTTAATGCTCTCCAATTGCCTTCACGAACTTGAATAGTTTCTTGCTGAACTATTTGATTATTAAATGCTTTGAATGTGATATCGTAGTCTCTCCCATCTTTAAAATAATCTTCTAAATAGGCAATATCATTTTGTATGTCACGATTTCTCATTGACATAGAAATGTCCCAATAAATACTTATTTTCTTAGGAGGATCTTGATCGTCAATCAGATTAGCATAAGACATACTAACTGAAATCAATAAAAAGAATAATGAATATTTTAAGTTCAAAGCCATGATGGTGATTTTCTTATAAAATTACACAATCATGGCTAAATACACTAGTGATTTAAACTATTTTAACAATCGTTAAATCTCGTTAACCTTACTTATTTTTCTTTGGATGTACTAACTTCATTTCATCTATAAGGTGCTTTGCCCCTGCGTATTTATCAATGATGAATAAAACGTAGCGCACATCTACCATGATGTTTCTACAAATCTCTGGATCGTAATTCATGTCGCTCATCGTTCCTTCCCATACTCTATCAAAATTCAACCCAATTAAATTCCCATGTGCATCAATTGCCGGACTTCCAGAGTTCCCTCCTGTAGTATGATTTGTTCCAATAAAACATACTGGTACCTTTCCATTTGAATCAGCATATTGTCCGTAATCTTTTGCTTTATACAAATCAATTAATCGTTGCGGTACATCAAATTCATAATCGCCAGGCACATACTTTTCTATTACACCATCCAAATAAGAAACCGGATTGTAATACACGGCATCTCTTGGAGAATATCCTTTTACTTTTCCATAAGTAACACGTAAGGTACTATTGGCATCTGGATAATAACGATCGCTAGGCATTACTTCCATTAAAGCCGTCATATATTTTTTCTGAACAGCAGCAATGCGCTCTCCGATTTCCATAAACTGAGGATTTAACCTACTGTTAAAATACTCCATTTTACCTTTTAGGAAAAGATAGGTGTCATCATTATTGATTCTTTCAATAACTTCAGTCATACTCCCGTCTAACATCTTCAGGCCTTTATTGGCATCTACATAATCTGTGGCGTAAATTTTATCTGCATCTATTTTTTCAGAAGTATACAAAGGCATTAAAGCTTTAAAAATATCTTTATCTACCTCAACATTATAATTCTTGTAAATACCTTGCATTCTCCCCTTCAAAGAAGTTCTTGCTTTTTCAAATTGCGCTGTTCCTTGTTGTGCACTATACTCTAAGTCGTTTAAAAACATCATCATTCGCATCAATTCGTTGTTTCTGTAGAATATCTCAAGAAAATTAGATCGTCCAACTGCAAATTGCTCATAAGCATTATACAATCTATCAAAATCAGAAAGAATTGATCCATACTTATCTCCTAAGCCTTTTTCTATTACTTTTTTTCTGAATTCTGTTTCAAAAGCTTTTTTCTTTGCAATGGCATTACTCTTCTCAATTCCTTGATTTTCTCCAATCCATTTTTTCCAATAATTGGCTATTCTAGCTTGTTTTGAAGCATATTGAATACGAATTTTATCATCCTTTTTCATCGCTGCATCCATCACCTTTAATGCGGCTTCTCTGATTCTAATATTCGATGGATTTACTTTTTGTGTAATCTGTGCAACTGCTACAGCTGGTAAATATTCATTGGTTCTTCCTGGAAAACCAAAAACCATAGTGAAATCATCTTCAGCAATTCCATCTAAAGAAACTGGTAAGAAGTGCTTAGGCGTGTAAGGCACATTGTCTTTTGAATATTCAGCTGGACGATTGTTTTTATCGGCATAAATTCTGAATAAAGAGAAATCTCCTGTATGCCTTGGGAACACCCAGTTATCTGTATCAGATCCGAATTTCCCAATACTACTTGGCGGAGCTCCAACTAATCGAATATCATTATAGGTTTCAGTTACAAACAAGAAATACTGGTTTCCTTTAAAAAAGGATTTCACCTTGGTTTCTTGCCAGGCTTCTCTCTTTACTGCTTTTTGCACTGAAGCACTGTTTCTATCGATAATCGATTGCTTTTGTTTTTCTGTCATCGCATCATTTACTCCTGATAAAACTGAAGTTGTTACATCATCTATTCGAACAATGAATTGAACAAACAATCCTTTATTCGGTAATTCTTCGCTTAAATTTTTGGCCCAGAAACCATCTTTTAGATAATCGTTTTCTAATGAGGAATGTGACTGAATTTGCCCGAATCCACAATGGTGATTTGTTAACAATAAACCTTTTGAAGATATCACTTCAGAAGTACATCCTCCATTAAAATGTCCTATAGCATCTTTAAGGCTTGACTTATTGATACTATAGATATCTTCAGCTGTTAACTTACTTCCTAGAGCGGTCATATCTTGTTCGTTCATTCCGTTTAAAAGAGAAGGAATCCACATTCCACCTTGTTGAGCTGAAACGCTAATTGATAGGAATAGTAGGGCTAGTTTTAAAAATTTAATCATGGCTTCTAATTAGTTTTGTAATTGTTTAAGTTTTTCAGAAAACTCCTGCGATTTCTGCATGTCTTCTATTTGAGTGTAGAATTGTTTTAGGGCTGAAACTATAGCTATGTTTTTAGGATTTATTTCATAAGCTACAGTCATATATTTAATGGCTTCTCTAACCTTGTCTTGTGATTTCTTCTTAACCTCTTCCCCATTTTTCTTAAAGGTTTCAATATCCATTTCATTCATAATCATTGCATATTCATTGGACTTATAACTTGACAGACTAGCCATATTATAATTGGCAATATACTTCGCATTTTGATCTT
>JABSPN010000283.1 GCA_013214425.1 Flavobacteriaceae bacterium
AAGCATGCTTTGAAGATACAATAAACTCTCCTAACTTAGTATTCCTAAATCAGTCCACTTTTAGTTGAAAATTTACAACTCAGACTAGAAGTGATCTTCAAAATATTTTGGATATAACTGAAGTGGTTAATGAAGCCCGTATAGTAACTCCAAGCATAGTAGGTGGAAAAAGTTTATACTATAGTAATGTCATGTTTCCAACAGATGATGCAAATATGGAGACATTAACTGTAAACTATTATGATGATTATAATTGGAACGCTCCATTAAATCCATCAGATGATGGTATTACTCAAATTTTTAATCAAGATATTACTAATTTAACTCAAGGAAAGCCAACAGGTGGAGAAGTAAAGGTTTTGGACACTAATTTCTGGATTAGAAGAGCTAGTTTTTATGATGATAAAGGAAGGGTGATTCAAAGTTCATTACAAAATGATTACCTAGCTATTACCGAAATGGTACAATACGAGATAGATTTTATAGGGAACATTGTCAAAGCTGAAACTAGACATGCTAAAAGAGATCAAAGCTGTACTGATGGAGGAGGCCTTGGTGGTTTTCCAATTTGTACAGATCATTTTCAATACATAACAACTCTAGATGAGTTTACCTATGATATTCAGAACAGAAGGCTAACTCATACTCAAACCCAAAAAGATCAGGATAATAATGTAATTGGGATTCCTGAATTAATTATGAGTAATACTTATGATGAATTAGGTTTATTAGTTCAAAAAAATGTTGGAGGAGCAGTAACCAATAGTACTCCGTTGCAACAAATGGATTATGCCTATAATGTAAGAGGTTGGTTAAAACAAATTAATGATCCTGAAAGCTCACTTACTAATGATGTGTTTGCTTTTAAGATTAACTATAATACTGTCACAACAAATCCAAATAACGGTAACTTAAGGCTAAATTCTGAGGCCTTATTTAATGGGAATATCAGTGAAACTATTTGGAGAACGGCCAGTGATGATATTAAACGCGGGTATGGTTATCAATATGATAAACTGGATAGGATAAATAGAGCTCGATATAAAGCAGGGGATGAACTAAATCAAGATGCACGTTTTTACGATTTATCTAATGTTCGTTATGATAAAAACGGAAATATTACACGACTTAGAAGAAGAGCACCATTAGCAGATTTTTCAGATCACGAAAACATTGATCAGTTAAATTACCGTTATTTTAATAATAGTAATCAATTAAGAAGAGTTAACGATAATTATGCTGGAACGAATACAGATGGTTTTATAGATGGTGACAATATCGATAATGATTATGCATATGACGATAACGGAAATTTAATTTTAGATAAGAACAAAAATATTACTAACATCGAGTATAATTTCTTAAATTTACCTACAAGGGTGGTATTTTCCCAAGCTGGAGAAATAAACCCCACAGTAAATTTCCAGCAAGTGCTTTATAAGTATGATGCAACAGGAATTAAAATAGAAAAAAGAATTGAAGATATTGGTGTGGTACTAAATGGTGAAATTATTGAATATTGTGAGAACTTTGTTTATAAGCGTCAAATTGCTAATGGACAAGAAGATGATTACTCAATACTTGAGTTTTTTATGCATCCTGAAGGATTTGTAGAACCTATTGTAGGAGAATCTTTACCGCCAGTTACTATAGGTTTTAACTATGTTTACCAATGTAAAGATCATTTAGGAAATATAAGAGCAAGTATATCAGATTTTGATAAAGATGGCCATATTGATATATTGAGAAATGGAGTAGATATTGATGGAGATAACGGAGTTCCTCAGTTTGATAATGAAATTATCCAAACTAAAAATTATTATCCATTTGGAGTTGAACATAATTACGGAAATGCATCACCTTTATCACTTATCAGTGGTCGTGATCATATTTTTCAGACATATCAAGGGCAAGAATTTACAAAGGAGTTTGGTTTAAACTGGCATGAATGGAAATATAGAATGAGCTCCCCAGAATTAGGAAGATTTTGGCAAATTGATCCGCTATCAGAAGATTATTATTTTAACAGTACATATGCTTTTTCTGAAAATAGAATAGTAGATTCGGTTGAATTAGAAGGATTAGAAAGAGTCTTTGCTGCCGATGGTAAATTCGTTGGCGCGATTGGTGATAGTCAAGAAATAAGAGTTGCAAATGGAGCTGGAAGTAATGCTCAACTCAAGAGTTTCATTGATGCATCTAATAATTCAGAATTAACCCAAGAAGAAAGAGACTCAGCTCGTAATATAGTAATGGAAAATAGTTTTCATGGTTATGCTACCAAAAAAGATGCTGCTACTGATTTAGGATGGAGATATACTAGAGCTTCTGGAGACCTTGATAGAGAGTTTGGTGCAGCATTATATGATGTTAGTTTATCTAATGATGAGGGAGGAAATATAGAAGGATCAACAAATAATACAGTCACTATTTTGGGCCCAACTGCTGTTGGTGAAGTAGGCGCAGATAATATTGGCTGGGATCAATTAATGAAAGGATTTACTATTAATGTATTAGGTATGGAAGTGGAAATAAATATGCCAGGAACTTTGTCAGGTATAATGCATACTCACCCTAATGGAGCGATGTTTTCTACAGGTGGAGGTGCATTGTTTGGATCAGATGAGATTACATCAATACATTTTAATGTGCCAATTTACATGTCTAATCAAAAGAAAAATTTATATAGAGCTGACTTTCATTTAGGAAGTAAAAAAGAACATTTATTAACATCAAGGGTTAACTATGCACCAGTTGGAGAAGGAAAGGTTGGTTTCATTCAAGATGAATGGGGCTTTTGGGAAGATTAGTTTAGTTATTTTAATTCTATTGAGTAGTTGTAACACTTCTAAGCAAAAACCTAATAAGGTTGAGTTTATCAATTACACAAATAGGATAGAAAGTAATCTATCCAATGAGAAAATTGAGAAATTTAAGAATTTAGCAGATAGCTTAGCTGTTTTATATGCTATAAAGGAAGGATTTATTGATGATAAATCTTTTTTAGTAGAAAAATCGTATGAGTATTTAGAATCATTAGAGGTAAATGATATAAGTCATAAAAAAAGTATCCTGTTAAAAATTATGCATCTCAGAGTTAATGGAGATGATATAGAATTGGATAAAATTTTGGAAAACTACTATGCATTAATCAATAAAAAGAAGTCTTTAGAGGAAAAATATAGAAAGATAGCTAATGATTATTTTCAAAAATATGATATTGGTCAAGAAATAGTTTTAAGGATGCCAATAGAAAATGGTACAAATGCTATTCAATATGTTTATCCAGATGATAGTGATTGGGTAAAGAATGATAGTATCGATCTATTAATCGAATGTTTGATTAAAGAAAAAAGTACTGGAGATTATGAAACTAAATTTTTTACATTAGAAATTCTTAATAAAAATAAAGATAATGTTACGATTTTTTCAGAGTCATTAATCAAAGGAGATACTTTTGTGATTAGTCTTGAAAATAGTACTATAGAATAAAAATCAACAGTAGAAGTAAAGCTCAATTAAGAGCTTTACTTTTATTATAGATTAGTGAAATTGCCAAAAAATGAATAAGTACATCATTTTTTTATTTGTAATAATAACATCATTTACAACTGCGTTAAGCCAAAATAATACGTTTGATATAAAAGGTAAATGGGAATTAGAAGGGACTCAAGGTTATAAATTAATTATTGAGTTTGCTGAGTCAGGAATGGTTACAATTTTAATGGGAAAACAACGAATACATGGTGGTGAGTATATGAATTCAGAAGGGATTGCTTGTAAATCACTATATAAAAATGATTATCCTGAAAATCAAAATTTTCTTGATTTCATAGAGGTTAATATTGAAACCAACGAAGTAATTAAAACAGAAAGATTACTTTACTATTTTTTAGATAAAAATAAATTTAAACTCTGCGGTTCATTTGAAGGTGAAATTAGACCTGAATCATGTGGCAATATGACGCCAATGATTTTTATTAGATCTAGTGAATAAGATAAAATCACAATACTAAATACTATTTATTTATAAGAAGGTAACCGTTACATTATGGTTACCTTTTTTAGTTACCCATACTTTCATGGCAAATTAAAAATGATTTGTTATGAATAATCCGTTTGAGACAATTAATGAGAGGTTGTCAAGCATAGAAAATCTACTGTTAGAATTAAAGAATAAGCCAGTAGAAGAAAAGAAATCTGAAAATCTTACTGTTAAAGAAACTGCTGAGTTTCTAAAGGTCTCAGAACAGTCAGTACACAATTACATCAAAAGAGGTTTTTTATCTGCTCAAAAAGTGGGTAGAATTCTTCTTATTAAAAGAGAGGAATTAGAAAATTCTTTGGAAGAGGTTAAGTCACTAAAATACAAAAGGGCTTAACCTTTTTTGTTAGTGTATTGTTGATTCTAAAATGGGGTAGTATGTGTAAATTTTCAACTAAAAGTGGACTGATTTAGGAATACTAAGTTAGGAGAGTTTATTGTATCTTCAAAGCATGCTT
>JABSPN010000284.1 GCA_013214425.1 Flavobacteriaceae bacterium
TGAAAGAATCGAAAGCGACATTCGTTTTCGGTCAAATGAATGAGCCTCCAGGAGCACGTGCACGTGTTGCTCTTTCAGGTTTGACTGTAGCTGAGTACTTCCGTGATGGAGCTGGAGACGGACAAGGAAAAGACGTACTTTTCTTCGTAGACAACATTTTCCGTTTTACACAAGCAGGATCTGAGGTATCTGCACTTTTAGGACGTATGCCTTCTGCCGTAGGTTACCAGCCAACATTAGCAACAGAAATGGGTGCTATGCAGGAACGTATTACTTCTACTAAGAAAGGATCTATTACTTCTGTACAGGCCGTTTATGTTCCTGCCGATGATTTAACTGACCCTGCACCTGCAACTACTTTTGCTCACTTAGATGCAACAACAGTATTATCTCGTAAGATTGCTGAGCTAGGTATCTACCCAGCGGTAGACCCGTTAGATTCTACTTCAAGAATCTTAACCGCAGATATCTTAGGAGACGATCACTATAACTGTGCACAAAGAGTAAAAGAGTTATTACAACGTTATAAAGAATTACAAGATATTATTGCGATCTTAGGTATGGAAGAATTATCTGAAGAAGATAAGATGGCAGTAGGGCGTGCACGTCGTGTACAACGTTTCTTATCTCAGCCATTCCATGTAGCAGAGCAGTTTACAGGAATTCCTGGAGTATTAGTAGATATCAAAGAAACGATCAAAGGATTTAACATGATCATGGACGGTGAATTAGATCACCTACCAGAAGCAGCTTTCAACCTTAAAGGAACAATCGAAGAAGCGATTGAAGCTGGAGAGAAAATGTTAGCCGAAGCATAAACAGTATTGAGTGGAGAGTCGTTAGTTGTGAGAAACACACTAATAACTTAACACTTAAAACATAATACTTTAAAACTATGGTATTAGAAATTGTAACACCAGAAGCAACATTATTTAATGGAGAGGTAGAGTCTGTAGCTGTACCAGGAGTGAATGGTGAGTTCCAAATGTTAAACGACCACGCACCTATCGTTTCGATCTTAAAGCAAGGAAACGTAAAGATTTACGGAAACATTACTTTAGGTAAAGAAGTTGCTGAAAAGTTCACAAAAGGAGACGATAATGGAACATGGTTAGCGATCAACTCTGGAACAATTGAAATGAATGGAAATAAAGTGATTGTGTTAGCCGATTAAATACAACGCTTTACCAACAATAAAAAACGCCGAACATTTGTTGTTCGGCGTTTTTGTTTTTTATGTCATTTTTAGCCAACTGTTGCACTCAATTTAATTAAATAACTAATGGTTACTTTCAGTATTTTTGAAAAAAACGTATCGCGAAGTCTTTTTGTATCTCGATATCGTGCTTGAGGCAGACAGCCAATTCCTAAATGTCGAATTCACTCGATATGACCAATTTCTTTAAAGAAAAATGAGTAATTGAAAGAATGAATCAATGTTTTATGAGAATAATCGGAAACCAGAAGGTGGAGGATTACTTTGATTTTTTAAATTTTCCGGTTTAGAGATAACTCCTCAATTTTATACTTCTATATTCTTTATTCAGTATATTCGATATTCTATAACTCTTTCTTATTCTTACAACGCTCTATTGAGGCTTTAACGCGGTTTAAAACATCTCCGGAGAGCGTCAGCTTTCCAGCTTCACGATAGCTCTCTATGGCTTTGTCTAAGTCGCCTAATTGCTCATACATAATTCCGTATTCATTATGTACAGTTGCTTTAGTAATACCTGGAACAAGAAGGGCTTTTGCTAAAAGTACTTTAAGTTCGTCGTATTTTCCTAAAGTGGATAATAAGACAGCGTAGTTGTAATATACAGCTGGATAGTTCGGACTCTTCTCAATGGCAATCTTATACAACGTCTCAGCCTTCTCATATTCCTTGAATTTGGCTTCATACATATAGCCCAAATGATTATAGGCTTTACCAAAGTTTGGGTCTTCATTTATAATATCTTCAAGCTTATTCGTAGCCGCTTCATAATAACCGTCTTTAATATCTAAGTTAGCTTGATTTAATAATTCTTCTAGTCTTGTTAAATGATCCATTTTTCAATGATTAAATAAGTGAATGATGTAATGAATTTTAGGAGGGTTATAAAACTTCAACCTTCAATATTCATTGATTAATATTGCGTGTGCTACTGCTGCTTAATCCCCAATTTAGTCATTACCTTCTGAGTTAAATCATGAGCTGGGTCAGAATAAGCTAATTCAACACCTCCTAAGTTTAATATTTGAGAGTAGTTTTCAGCTTTGGCAATTTCAGCAATAACCTGAGTGATCTTTTCAAAAAGTGGGCGTAATAATTCCTGTTGCTTTAATTGAAACATCTGAACAGCATTTTGCTTGAATTGATTGATATCATTCTGCATACGAATAAGTTCATCTTCTTTAACTTTCTTCATGACATCATTGAACTCACCTTTTTGGTATTCAATGGCCTTTTTCTCATACTCAGCTAATTTATCCTGAAGTTGTTTTTCAAGTTCGTCATTATACTTTTGTGCTTCAGCTTGAATAGTTTTAAACTCAGGCATACTAGCTGCAATTAAATCAGTATCTACCGTTCCAACTTTAGTTTGTGCTGTAGCAGTTAATGGAAGGAATACTAAAGCAATAACAAGATAAAAGTAACGTAATTTCATTTCTTAGGTTTTTTAAGTTGCCCAAATATAATAAAGCCTTGGAGTATAGGGGAATAATTATATAATAATTAACGGTGTTAGATACAAAGTGTCGAGAAGTGGTTTATCTCTCGATACTGTGCCAACGGGAGGTAGGCATCCCGAAAGTGCGGGACACTCGATGTCTATTGAAATAATCTGAAGCTTGAAAAGCGAAGGATTACCATTCCTTAATCGATATTTAATATTCAATTAAAGCTATTACATCATTATTTCATATCTTCATTTCCATATAATCAACGCGCCTAACCAAAAGAGGTAGATCACTCAGTTAAGTATCGCCTTAACTCAATGGCACTAGCAATTGAGTGGAATGATAACTAGATTTGATAGAAACTTAAAATTAAAAATTATGAGAACACAATCTACAAATCAGAAAAGAAGAAATTTTAGAACCCTAAACATCTTAGGTTTATTTGTGATGTTTATGTTAGCCTGTACTACGATACAAGCTCAGGAAACTAACACCAATGAGAAAGTCGTAAAAGGAGTGATTAGTGATGAAGATGGGCCACTACCTAACGTCAATATCGTGCTTAAGGGAACCCTGACGGGAATTGTAACCGATGAAAATGGAGAGTTCACCTTCCCAAAAGCCCTAAAAGAAGACGATGTATTAACCATCACCTACATTGGCTACGAAACGCAAAACATCAAGATTGGAGAAGGGAATAATTTTTTAGACTTAACCCTAACTCAGGATCAAATTGAAATGATTGGTGCTTTAGATTCAGGGACTCCTTTTAAAACAAAGCGTAGTAATTAATTTTGTTTGAATGAAAAACAAGCTGTATATCCTACTTTTCATTTTTGCATTCCAATCCCATGCCCAAAGGTCAGATTTTAATCATATCGATTTTCAGAAGGCCGACAGTATTGCATTGGAATACAAGAATGAAAAGTTAGATAATTTAGCACAGCTATCTCATAAACTAACCAACAATTTAGAAACCGATGTCGAAAAATTCAGAGCTATTTATCTTTGGGTATCTACCAATATAGAAAACGACTTCAGACTCTACTATAAAAACAAAAGAAAACGAAAGAAATACCTGAATGATACCGCCAAACTTCAAGTGTGGAATCAAGAGTTTAGGAATACGATTTTTAAAACACTTTTAAAAGATAAGAAAACCATCTGTACAGGTTATGCTTATTTGGTAAGAGAATTGTCGAAATTGGCTAATATAGAATGTGAAATTGTTCAGGGTTATGGAAGAACAGGAACAACTACAAAAGAAGACTTAGCACTTCCTAATCATTCCTGGAATGTCGTTAAGCTAAACGGCAAATGGTATTTAAGCGATGCTACCTGGGCCAGCGGAATTCAAAACCCGGAAACCTTTAAGTTTGTCTTTCAATATAATGACGGCTTCTTTTTAGCCAACCCTAAGATGTTTTCAGTAAATCATTATCCAGTTGAGAAAAAATGGTTTTTGTTTGATGAGAACCAACCAACTTTTGACGATTTTTTAAACAATCCAATCGTATACAGACAAGCCTTTAACAATATCGCTGAGCTTCTTACTCCTCAACAAATGCATAGTACGATTCAGAAGCATGAAAAGATCAACTTTCAATATCAATTACAGCATTCTGTCAAAAAAGAAGATATTATATTCTTAGTCGATAATGGAACTGAACAAAAGAAGCATCAGCCCTTTTCTATATCCATAAAAGATCAATTTTTATCCCTTAGCTATCAATTTTCAGGCATCGGATTTTACGATGTACATCTTTATATACAAGAGCAATTGATCGCCACTTATACGGTAAAGGTGAAGGGTAAAAGTTTGTAGGTG
>JABSPN010000285.1 GCA_013214425.1 Flavobacteriaceae bacterium
CGCACAAGGTGCCGATATTGTTGTAGGAACACCAGGGCGTTTGTACGATTTAGCTGTAGATAGAGCCTTACCATTAAAGGCTATTCAAAAAATAGTTATTGATGAAGTTGATGTCATGTTAGATCTGGGATTCAGGCATCAGCTAATGAATATCTTTGATTTACTTCCTCTAAGAAGACAAAACATCATGTTCTCTGCAACCATGACCAAAGATGTTGATGCTTTAATTACTGATTTCTTTAATGTTCCTGAAAAAATTTCTATCGCCGTTAGCGGTACTCCTTTAGAATCAATAAATCAGCAGTCATACTGGGTAAAAAACTTCTATACCAAAGTGAATCTATTGATTAATTTACTTCATCAAGAAGAATTTACCAAAGTATTAGTTTTTGTTGCCTATAAAAAAATTGCCGACAGGTTATTTGAGTTTTTGGAAAGAGACTTTAGAGATGATGTTTGTATTATTCACTCTAACAAAACTCAAAACTATCGTATACGCTCCATCACACAATTTAACGAAGGAGAACACCGAATTCTTGTTGCTACAGATGTTATGGCCAGAGGATTAGATTTAAGCGAAATTTCTCATGTCATTAATTTTGACACTCCTGAATATCCTGAAAACTACATGCATCGAATTGGTAGAACTGGACGTGCATCGCATAAAGGACAAGCTATTCTTTTTTCTACGGAAAAAGAGCGAGAGTACAAAGAGCAGATAGAGCAATTAATGAATATGGAAATTCAGGTTGTTCCTTTTCCTGAGCATGTTGAAGAATCTGATGAATTGGCTCCCGAAGAAAGACCGAAAATCAAAGAGCATTACAATCCGCTTAAATACACTGATGAAGATGCTCCTGGACCTGCTTTCCATGAAAAGAAAGAAAAGAATAAAAAAACCAATCAAGGTGGTTCCTACAGGAGAGAAATTGCCAAAAAATATAAAAAGCCCAAAACAAGAGGCGACAAAAATAAGAACAAGAAAAAAAGAAGATAATCTTTCAGACTTTCCCATAGTTTTCCTTTCCGAATAATTTGTATCTTCATCACGACTAATTATGACCATTATCGTGAAGAACTACTCTTATTTTATAACGATAACAGCTATTACTTGCTTGTTTTTTCTTTCATGTTCTAAGAACAGAACTGAAAGTAAGAAGGAGAGTTTCAAAAAACAGGTCGTCATAAATGAATATCCTCCTCTAATTAATGAATTAGGAGACACAGTCATTACAGGAACTCCTCAATTTATTAAAGCAAAAATTATTGCAAAAGACAGTATAGCGCTTCCAGAAAAAAGAGTCTTAAAAGCTCCCATAAAAGTACAGACAAACTTAAATATTGTTCCTTTTGATTTATCAAAAGTCAATTCAAAAAGATTGCATAGATCAAAAAGCAAAGTTAAAGGAGAGATCATTGAGAAAACAGTAGTTGGTACAGAAATTTCTACTTCTCATTTAGCGCCTCAATTGGTCGATAATTTTCAATTCAGAGATCAATCTCGTTACAATATTCAATTCTTAGATGTTGATCAAGGCTTAAGCTCTTCTTATATAACAGGATTACATCAAGATAAAAGAGGTGCTATTTGGTTTACAACTAATGGCGCAGGTATTGGCAAATACAATGGACAGACCATAACAATTTATGGAGAAAAAGAAGGATTAACCGATAATATCATATTTAAAATTCTTGAAGACAAAAACGACAACTTGTGGTTTTCTACCTACAGTAGAGGGTTGATAAAATTTGACGGGAATACCTTTACTCGTTTCGCAAATGACGAAGGATTCCCTAGTTTTACCAAACACCAAATCCAAGATAAAAATGGAGCGATTTGGATTGCCTCAGACACAGGTCTGTTCAAATATGAAAGCGACATCCTTTATCAGTATACAGAAAAGAATGGTCTTATTCATTCTGACGTTGAGGTGTTGCTAGAAGATCAACAAGGGAATATCTGGATTGGTACTACTCAAGGGTTAAATCTATTTGATGGAGAAAATTTCCATTCTTTTAATTTTTCAGGAGAAAAAATTAATAGTCCTATAACGAGTATCGCTGAGGATAAAAATGGAAGCATCTGGGCAGGTACTGCCAGTAATGGAATACTTGTTATAAGTAATAATCACGTCCAGAAAATCAATACCACAATTGGATTATCTGACAATGCTATTTATAGTATGTATTCTGATTCCTATAATAATATCTGGATTGGTACTGCCAGTAATGGTTTAATTAAATACAATGGAACCGAACTCATAACATATGGCGAAGCAGAAGGATTATCGAATAGAATTATACTCGACATTAAAGAAGGTGAGAACGGTTTAATCTGGGTCGCTACAAATGGCGATGGATTGCATAAAATTAATCCTAATTCGTTTGAACACTATTCAGAAGAATCTGGGTTATCAAACAATATTGTGCGCTCAATACATAAAGACAAAAGAGCAAATCTTTGGTTTGGAACTAGTGCTGGACTGCATCGCTATGATGGAGACAACTTTTATTTATACCAGGAGTCATTCGGAATCAATGATATTATCCGATGCATTTATACCGATTCAAAAGAGAATCTTTGGATAGGTACCTCTGAAAATGGAGTTCTTAAAATTGTTGGAGAGAACGTCTATCAGTATACTACCGAAAGTGGACTCTCTGGTAACGATGTTTTATCAATTATTGAAGATCGTTCAGGTAACTATTGGTTTTGTACTAATGGTAACGGAATCACTAAACTAACCAATACCACTTTTTCTCACTACACTGAAGTAGAAAAATTTTCCAGTGATTATGTTTGGGGAATCTTAGAGGATTCTAAAGGAAATATATGGTTTAACACTAACGGCTCTGGTATTGCAAAATATGATGGTAAGTCTTTTACCTATTATACCACAAGAGAAGGGCTTCCAAGCGATATTGTTTTAACAATGATCGAAGATAAAGATCAAAATATCTGGATTGGGACATCTTATGGAGGTATCAGTCGCTTTGATGGAGAACAATTTACCTCATTTAGTGTTGAACAAGGACTCTGCAATGATATTGTATGGTCTATATTAGAAACCGAAAATGGGTTGTGGTTAGGCACTGAAAGAGGACTTAGTTTATTTAATCCCGAAAAGGAATCGTTTGATAATTATTTTAAAGCAGATGGATTAAAAGGATTAGATTTTTTTAGAGGTAGCACATTATTAGATCATGAACAAAATGCCTGGTTTGGTAGCGGTAAAACACTTACTAAACTAAACATCAATCAGTTCAAAAAAAGTACAAATGCTCCTAAAGTTCAACTAGATCACATTAGTTTAGGTCAAGAATATATTGATTATAGGAAATTAAATGATTCTATTTATTCAGAAGAAATAACAATCAGTAAGAAACTCAAAGAATCGTTCACCAATGTCGCTTCTTTTTATAACTATCCTGAAAATTTAGAACTTCCATTTAGTGTCAATCACCTTACCTTTCATTTTTCTGTCACAGATTACACCAGCCCGCAAGATGTAGAATATCAATTCATCACTGAAGGCTTAGATGACAAATGGAGTATTCCAAATAAAGATGGTTTTGCAGACTATAGAAATATACCCTATGGTGAATATACGTTTAAGGTGAAAGCCAGAAGTGTTTCAAAACAATGGAGTATTCCTCTTGCCTATTCATTTACCATTAATCCTCCCTGGTGGCATACCTGGTGGGCCAGAAGCCTCTATGCAATCGTTATATTTTTCATACTCTTCGGATTTCATAAATGGAGAACTTCAGTCTTAAGAGGAAAACAAAAAGAAGAACTATTAAGACAGCGAAAAATTCAAGAAGAAAAATTAGAACAACAAAGGCAGATCACCATGTCCTATAGCCGTTTTGTTCCAAGTGAATTTTTACAATCACTAAACAAAAAAAATATTATGGATGTCGAATTAGGCGATCATGTAGAAAGTGACATTACAGTAATGTTTAGTGACATTCGTTCCTATACAACACTTAGTGAGAGTATGACCGTAAGGCAAAATTTCAAATTTTTAAATGCATTCCTTGGAAGGATGGGGCCTATCATCAAATCAAATCAAGGTTTTGTCAACCAATTCTTAGGAGATGGTATTATGGCTTTGTTTCAAAACGAGCCAGAAAATGCTTTGAAAGCTTCTATTTCCATGCATAAAGAGCTTCATAAATACAATCTAAAAAGAGTACAAGAAAATAGAATGCCGCTTCAAATCGGTATCGGTTTACATTATGGACCTCTAATGCTGGGAATTATTGGAGATCACAAGAGAATGGACGCCGGAGTTGTATCAGATACGGTGAATACAGCTGCAAGAGTTGAAGGGCTTACCAAACACTATGGAGCTTCTATTTTACTTAGCCAACATACAGTAGAGTATATTCAGGATATTTCTCAATGCAACTATGGTTTCCTGTAAAGAAGTCGCACGGGTGTTCAGGTGTTTTGACGAAATGAATATT
>JABSPN010000286.1 GCA_013214425.1 Flavobacteriaceae bacterium
GCACCTGCCTTGGTAGCACAGATCGATCAAGCAGAAAGAGTTGCGTTTTACAAAAAAACCTATGCTCATGTAGCTGGTGGTATTTTAGCCTTCATTTTAGTTGAATTTGTCTTTTTCCAAATTCCAGCTTTAGTTGAATTTGCTTTATCGCTCACTCAAGGTATTAAATGGCTTCTGATGTTAGGTGGCTTTATGTTAGCAACCAACTATGCGGAAAGTATGGCATTAAAAACGACTGACAGAAACAAACAATATTTAGCCTATGCTATTTATGTTATAGCTGAAGCTTTCATATTCGTACCCTTGCTCTTTATAGCGATGTACTATACAGATTCTGGAAGAGAATTATTAAATCAAGCTTTTATTGTAACAGTATCTCTATTTGTTGGTTTAAGCGCTATACCGTTTATTACAAAAAAAGATTTTTCATTTTTAAAATCAATATTAACTATTGGCTTTTTTATAGCCTTAGGTCTTATTGTGGCCGGAACGATTTTTGGATTTGACCTCGGATTATGGTTTTCTGTAGCTATGGTATTACTCGCTGGAGGCTCTATAATTTATCAAACATCTAACTTGATTCATAAGTACAACAAAGAACAATACGTACCTGCAGCTCTAGGTTTATTCGCCGCTTTTATGTTGCTTTTATGGTATGTGATCCAAATTTTCTTATCAAGAGATTAGTATATTATGTTCAATAAATAATTTTAAAAAGTGTTCGGTATCGAACACTTTTTTTTGTAAGTATTCATTTTTTGTTCGACTCTTAAAGAGAATTTTAACAGAAATACAATGAAAAAATATATTCCGCTAACACTAAGAATTGCCGTAGCCATTATTCTCATCCAAACCTTACGTTTTAAACTTACTGGTCATGAAGACAGTGTATGGATTTTTGAACAAGTAGGTCTTGAACCATTTGGAAGAATTGGTATTGGTATTGCTGAATTAATAGCAGGTATCTTATTACTAATCCCAAAAACAGTTTGGGCAGGAGCCGCTATGACGGTAGGTATTATAGGTGGAGCTGTAATGATGCACTTAACTATTTTAGGAATAGAAGTGCCTTACAATGGAGAGATGGATGGTGGTCAATTATTCATTACTGCTGTGATTACCTTATTACTAGGCGCTACCATTCTGTACCTATACAAAAAAGACATTCCCATTATTGGAAAAAAAGTCCATTAAAAAAGAAAAGTGCTTTTCTTACGCAACCTATTCACATTTTTGGTATCTTTCTGGTATCTGAGCAGATATCACAAAATAAAGGTCATGAAAAAAGCACTTTTTTTATTACTCCTAATCTTCAACTCTTGTAATGAGGATAAATCAAATACTAACACTCAGACTTTTTGTGACAATGGAGTTGTTGGAGAGCCAGAAGGATGGATCGTTTTAGGCTCTCAAGCTGAAGTGAATGCATTTGGAGCGAATTGCTATAGCGAAGTCAACGGCACATTAAGTATTGGCATCAGTCTTGGAGATGCTTCTAGTGGTATTGTTAGTGATGTCACAGACCTTTCTCCTCTTTCTTCTATAAGGATTATCAATGGGTATTTAAGAATTGAGAACAACGCTAATTTAACATCATTAAATGGATTGCAACTTTTAGAAATCAATAGCGCTGGACTCAATGCCGATGGTCTTTCTATCGAACCTTCAGGAATATTAATTGGCAATAATGATTTGTTAACGAATTTTAATGGATTGGAATCTCTACAGAGTATTAATGGAGAACTTTATGCTTTTCACAACGATAACTTGAAAGACTTAGTTGGATTGACTAATCTAACTAGTGTAAGTAATGTACTCTTAACTGCCAATGATGAGATGACATCTCTGGATGGAATGCCAAATATTACCAATATGAACACCTTTCATGCGGGTACTTTTATTTTTGATATTACGATCCCTGGTAATGATAATTTGACTGATTTCTGCGGAATTGAATATATCATCCAGAATATTTCTGATCTAGACTTCTTTGCCTTTTTAAATGCTTATAATCCAACAAAACAAGACATTCTAAATGGTTTGTGCTTACAGCCTTAATCAAAGTTTGTAAGCAGTTCTTCCAAGCGATCTTTTACATGATACTCATCATACTTCCATGAAAGGTAGGATATGGGCATTATTTCAATTCCTACTCTATTCAATATTTTATAGCGCTCTAAAGTAAAGGCATCTCTGAATGCAACAGGGTATCCCACCAGATCTATTCCAAAATACTTGTGATTTTTCTCCACTAAAATATCAATCAATAATCCTGCGATATTATAACCAACACGAGTATGGATTCCATCTTTTCTATTCAGAAAATCGCATACTTCCTCAGTAAAGGAATCTGAAATTAACAAATCTTCAGCATTCATTTTTTTAGTCTTACCAATACTATAAAGATATTTGAAGAGTAAGGAATCCTTAGATAGATCACTAAAATCTATTGAGGTGTAAATATATTGTTCATATCAAGCTCTGGTAATCGCCACATTAAAAACGTCTTCCTTATTCAAGTACTTGAACCCAGCAGGGTGAGAATTATTATCAAGAGCCATTGAAAGTAACATTATGTCTCTTTCTTCCCCTTGAAAATGATAAGGTGTACCCAAGCGTATTTTATGTCTTTTAATATCTTCGAACGTTAAATGTGTTTTGAAGTATTCCGACAAATAATCGGTTTGATTTCTGAAGGGTGATAACACCCCTATAGAAGAACAATGTTCATTGGGCAATTCTTCTTCCTGAACTATAACTTCTTTGATGTGTATCAAAATAGCCTCGGCTTCAAGGGAATTCGTCCCATTTTCATCCTGAACACCTCCAACTTTTTTAATAAACACAGACTGTCTTCCTTTATTTGCTGGCGTAGAAGACATCACTCGTAAACTATTTCCGTAGAACTTATGGTTACTAAATGCGATAATATCTGGAAGGGAACGATAATGCTCATCTAATAAAGAAACCTGTTCGGAACTTGACGTATTCTCTAAAACAAAATCTAATAAACTCTCTATTATCGGCTTTATAGCAATCGGTAAAATAACCTATGTAGTTCTTTATAGATTTGTTCATGAATTGATCATATCGAGAAACTCAGTTTCAGTTAAAATCGTTACAGAGCCCAAAGCCTCGGCTTTTTTAAGTTTACTTCCTGCTTTCTCTCCCACTACTAAATAATTCAGTTTGCTACTGACTCCACTTAAAGTTTTCCCTCCATTATCTTCTACCATAGTCTTTGCATCATCTCTAGTGAATTCTGTAAGTTTCCCTGTAAACAAAAAGGTTTTTCCTTCTAGCTTATTACTATTTAACTGTATATCTTCTTCTTTCAGCTCCAGCTGCACTCCAACTGTTCTCAACTTCTCAACAATTTCGACATTATGTTCTTCAGCAAAGAAAGCAATCACACTTTCTGCTATCTTCTCTCCTATCTCTTCTACTCCCTCTAAATCTTCTTGAGAGGCAGCCATTAAAGCGTCAATTGTTTTGTAATGTCTAGCTAGTTTTTTAGCTACAGTTGCTCCAACAAAACGAATTCCTAATCCGAAGAGTACCTTATCAAATTGTATTTGTTTAGAAGCTTCAACACCGTCAACCAAATTTTGAGATGACTTTTCTGCCATTCTTTCTAATGGGATGATTTGTTCTACTTTTAGATCATATAAATCCGCATAAGTGTTTACTAATCCTTCTTTATGCAATAAGGCTACTGTTTCTCCTCCCAGCCCTTCAATATCTAATGCTTTTCTGCTGATATAATGTTGAATCCTGCCTACAATTTGTGGCGCACAACCCAAATAATTTGGACAATAATGTTGGGCTTCACCTTCTTTCCTCACTAATGCCGTACCGCATTCTGGACATTCCTGTATATATTGCGTAACAGCTGCATCTGCTGCTCGTTTACTTAAGTCAATCCCTACTATTTTAGGAATGATTTCTCCTCCTTTTTCAACATAGACTTCGTCTTTAATACGCACATCTAGTTTTTCTATCTGATCGGCATTATGAAGGGAAGCTCTTTTTACAGTCGTGCCTGCCAATAAAACAGGTTTTAAATTGGCTACAGGCGTAATCGCTCCTGTTCTTCCCACTTGATAAGAAATACTCTCTAAAGTAGTAGATACTTGCTCTGCTTTGAATTTGTAGGCCATTGCCCAACGTGGTGCTTTTGCAGTATAGCCTAATTCTTCCTGTTGATATAATGAATTGACTTTGATTACCACTCCATCTATTTCATAAGGCAAATCATGTCGGGCAGTTTCCCAATGATTCACAAATTCAAGAATTTCATCAATTGAGTTGACCAAAACTGAATGCTCAGGGACTTTAAATCCGTAGCTACGCGCTGCTTCTAAACCTTCAAACTGACTAGTAAACGGCAATTGATTGGACTTAATACTGTACAAATAACATTCTAAAGGTCGTTTAGCGGTCTCTGCACTATCTTGTAATTTCAA
>JABSPN010000287.1 GCA_013214425.1 Flavobacteriaceae bacterium
TGGATCTTTTTTACGCTGTGGAATTTCTACTGCAACAATCTCTTTTGCTAAACGTCCTGACTCTTGTGCTTTTGTCGCTTTCATCTGACTTCTATAAGCAAAGGCATCTTGATCTTCTCTTGAGATATTGTATTTCTCAACTAAGTTCTCTGCAGTCACACCCATTCCATCTGTACCGTACATTTGGTGCATTTTCTTGTTTACAAAACGCCATCCGAAGGTTGTATCGTACATTTTTGAATCTCCTCCAAAAGCTGATGATGGTTTTGCAATTGCATAGGGTCCACGTGTCATATGCTCAATTCCACCTGCGATAAACAAATCTCCATCTCCTGCTTTGATCGCACGATTAGCATGTATAATTGCTGATAAGCCTGAACTACATAATCTATTCACGGTTTCTCCTGGAACTGAGAACGGCAATCCTGCCAACAAAGAAGCCATACGCGCTACATTACGATTGTCTTCTCCTGCTTGATTCGCACAGCCTAAGATCACATCGTCATAGGCTTCTTTTGGGATGTTATTATTTCTTTCTGAAAGCGCTTTAATTACCAAAGCTGCTAAATCGTCTGTTCTAACTGGTGATAAGGTTCCTTTATATTTTCCTATTGGAGTTCGCACTCCGTCTATGATGTATGCTTCCATTTAAATATTAAATTTAAAACCGAAAAAGTAAATTTAAAATTACTTTTTCACTTTTACATTTTTCGTTTTACGGTTTGATATTTTACACGCTTAATTTATTATCGCTGAAACAGCGGCTTTCTTAATTGCTTCTTTATATGTTGCTCCTTCACCAACCTGATAAAAGCCCGTTATAGTAATGGTGGATTTATCATCGTATTTTTTACAATACATATCCATCATCATGTTTTGTCCAGCCTTTTGAACTTTATAGTAGATAAACAGTACTTCTATTCCGTTTTCATTAAAACTTCCTTTGTCCAGCACTTCATAACCTTCCTGTCCACCTTTATCCATGTCTTTTCTCATTTTTTCGATGGTAGCCGGCATTTGCATGGCCATAATTCCTGCCGTTTGCTTGGCATTCACATAGGTGTTTTTATCTGCCTTAGAGTAGAGGTCTTCGTTGACCTCCATAGTCACTTCTTTCGGGTTCATCATCATTTCCATGGCTTTTCCCATATCTTCATCAGAAGCACTTGACGTATTTTCTTCTTCTTGAGCCATGATGCTCAAACTAAAAAGAAGTGTTATAATTAATAGGTATTTATTCATTTTCCCAATTTTTACTTGTTCTGTATACAGTTCCTTTGAATAAGGCGACAATGGTATCTCCCTTTTTGATTTCAATTTTATAGAAACCGAATTTATTTTTTAATGATTCTTCTGTTGCTACTGCTTTAATTTTATCTCCTTCTCGTAACGATTCAGTATGATTAATTGACGTATCAATAGAGACCGACTGTTTTCCATGTGTATTGGCAGCAAAAGCCAAAGCACTATCGGCTAAGGAATAGGTAATGCCTCCATGAGCGATATTAAAGCCATTCAACATTTCTTTTCTAATCGTCATAGAAAGTGTACATGTCCCAACATCAACATGCTCTACTTCAACCCCTAGCCATTGACTAAACGGATCGTTATCATACATTTTTGCTACGATATCTTTCGGATTCATTTAAAAAAATGTTTTTCCTTCTCTTTTCATTTTACGCAACAACGGTGAACAACGATAACGATCTTCATGGTATTCATGATACAAATTATCTAATTGCTCCACACACCATTCAATTCCTTTTTCATCTGCCCAAGCCAGTAACCCTTTTGGATAATTCACTCCTTTGGTCATGGCATTATCAATATCTTCTGCAGAAGCAATATTTAAAAACAAGGCATCTGCTGCTTCATTAATCAGCATTGCCAACACACGATCAAATATTTGCTGAGCTAATTCACTATCTTCATATGGAGTTGGCTTCGTGGCACCTTCTGCATAATCGTAATATCCTTTCCCTGATTTTCTTCCTAAATACCCTGCTTCAGACAAACGTTTTTGAGTAAATGCTGGTTTGTATCTCGGATCGAAATAAAAGGCCGTAAACACAGTTTCTGTTACTGTATAATTTACATCATTCCCGATGAAATCCATCAATTCAAATGGCCCCATTCTAAATCCACCCAAAGATTTTAAACTCCAATCTATGGTAGTAAAATCTGCTAAGCCTTCTTCATAAATTCTTAATGATTCTCCATAAAATGGTCTTGCTACTCTGTTAACGATAAATCCAGGTGTGTCTTTAGCAACAGCCACAACTTTTTCCCAATCTGTAATCGTTTGCGTACATACATTCAATACTTCTTCTGAAGTTTGAACTGCTGGGATTACCTCAACTAATTTCATTAAGGGTGCTGGATTGAAAAAGTGTATTCCAATACAACGTTCTGGTTTTTGCAAAGAGGCCGCAATTGAAGCAATTGAAAGCGAAGATGTATTAGAAGCAATAATTGCCTTATCTGACACATAGCTTTCTAACTCGGCAAACACTTTTTGTTTGATCTCTAGGTTTTCTATAATGGCTTCTATAGTTAGATCGGCATCTCCTAATTCTTTAAGAGAACTTACGTAAGAGATGTTCCCTTGTATTCTGCTTTTTTCTTCTGAATCGATTCTCCCTTTTTCTATTAATCGATTTAATATTTTTTCCAGACTTGCTTTGGCTTTGTCTAGTGCTTCTTGTTTGGTGTCATATAATTTAACAGAACATCCTGCAGTAGCGGCTACCTGAGCAATTCCGCTACCCATAGTTCCTGAACCAATTATTCCAACATTTCTAATCATAAATTTTAAATGTAAAACCGAAAAATATAAAACCGAAAAAAGATGTCAAAATCAACTTTGTACTTTTACATTTTTCATTTTGCGGGTTGTTATTTATTTTCCAATAAAATTTGGCTTTCTCTTTTCAACAAAGGCTGTTACTCCCTCATTATAATCGTGGGATTCACTTGCTATAATTTGCAAGTCGGATTCAAGTGCTAATTGATTTGTTAGGTTATTATTCATAGAAAGGTTCAGCGCTTCTTTAGTTAGAACCAATCCTTTAGTGGGCATTGCCGCTAGTTGTTCTGCTAATGCTTTTACAGCTTCTGAATAATCTTCCGAAGAAAAATATTTATAAATCATTCCCATGCGCTCTGCTTCTTCAACTCCTACTTTATCTCCCAACATCATTAAAGCTGAAGCTTTTTGAAAGCCAATTAACCTTGGCAACATAAAAGTTCCTCCGCTATCAGGAATTAATCCAATTTTACTGAAGGCCTGAATAAAACTTGCTTTTTCGTGAGCTACAACAATATCACAGGCTAACGCAATATTAGCGCCTGCTCCAGCTGCAACCCCATTTACTGCAGCAATAACTGGTTTTGCAATCTCTCTAATTCTAACAATGATAGGATTATAATGCTCTTCTAATATTTTTCTAAATCCAGGATGTAAGTCCGGATTTGTTACTTCTTTCAGGTCTTGACCTGCACAAAATGCTTTTCCTTCTCCTGAAATTACGATAGCTCTCACCTCATCATTATTTTCACACTCATCCATTTTACTTTGAAGATTCAAGGCCATTTCTCTATTAAAGCTATTGAATACTTCTGGTCTATTTAAAGTAAGGTAAGCGACCTTATTTTCGAATTTTAGTTGTACTGAATCACTCATGATATTATATATAGATTCCCGCATGAGCGGGAATACATTTATTTTAGACATTTAAAATAGTCGAAAGGTTCCAGACAATCTTCACATTGAAACAATGCTTTACAAGCTGTGGAGCCGAACTGACTAATCATTTTTGTATTGGTAGAACCACAATTTGTACAGGTAACAATTTTTTGATTTCCCAATAAAACTGCCGCATCTGCCTCTGGTTCTAAAGGCGGTGCAATTCCATATTCCTGAAGTGCTTTACGCCCTTTTTCTGATATCCAGTCTGTTGTCCATGCCGGAGACAGCACTAGTTTAACTTTAGCTTGATATCCATGCTTTTCTAAAATAGCTTTGATATCATCTCCTATCACATCCATGGCTGGACAGCCTGAATAGGTTGGTGTAATCTCAACTACAACCATCCCACCTATTATTTTAGCCGATCGCACAACACCCATTTCCATAATTGATAGGACAGGGATTTCAGGATCAGATACCTGATCTAAAATAGGTCTTAATTTTGGTTCTATTGCGATCATCATAGGTTCTCGATATAATTCCGAAATTTTGGATTACTCGAACTTACGTTACTTAACTTCTTACTAATACACTACCATTCCATATTAGGGTAGGTGCGTTGCATATATTGTAAATCTGCTAACAAATATCCTAAATGCTCACTGTGTATTCCTTGTTTTCCTCCTTTTTGAAACCATTTTATTTCCGGAATTGCTATTGTAGCTGTGTTTAAAACTTCTTTTACTCTAGCGTAATACCCATCTTTTAACT
>JABSPN010000288.1 GCA_013214425.1 Flavobacteriaceae bacterium
TGTAGTTATCTCTCCTGTAATCTCTCCAAAGTGATATAAGGCCTGACGAATATCGATTGCCATTAAATCTCCTGAAAGTCCGAGATTCAATCCCTCTTGCACTTTATTGATTTCCTCCAAAGCTTTTAATAAGGCGTCGTAATGACGGGTATTGGTAACAATCGTTTCATTGTTCCTTAAGGATCCAGTATTTACAAAAGATACTAATTGCTGTTTAAGCTCCTCTACTCCAATTCCCTGCTTTGCTGAAAGTGCATGTAGTTCTTCAATTTGTCCTAATATCGCAGCCAAAGCATCTTCTGAAACCATATCTACTTTATTTGCGATGACAACCAATGGCGTTTGAGGAAACTTGTTCTTCAATTTATTCAGCTCAATGATGGTGTGATCTAATTTCTCCTTATTATTCACAATAATTGAAGCATCTGTTAAGTAAATAATCACCTGAGCTTGTTCTATTTTTTCATATGTCTTCTGAATTCCAATGCTTTCTACTACATCCTTAGTTTCTCTGATTCCAGCTGTATCAATAAATCGAAATGATATCCCATCGATAATCAATTCGTCCTCTATGGTATCTCTGGTTGTTCCAGCAATATCGGAAACAATGGCACGTTCTTCATTCAATAGTGCATTGAGTAAAGTCGACTTCCCTACATTGGGTTCTCCGACAATAGCGACAGGAATTCCATTTTTGATTACATTCCCCATTGCGAAGGAATCAATTAAGCGTTTCAAGACCAATTGAATCTTTTCAATCAAACTCATGAATTGCTCACGATTAGCAAACTCTACATCTTCTTCAGCGAAATCAAGTTCTAGCTCAATCAACGAAGCAAAGTTCATAAGCTCCTCGCGAAGTTTTTGAATTTCAGTAGAAAAACCACCTCTCATTTGTTGCAAGGCTAATTGGTGCGAAGCTTCAGAATCACTGGCAATTAAATCGGCTACTGCTTCAGCCTGAGATAAATCTAATTTCCCATTCAAAAAAGCCCTTAAGGTAAACTCCCCAGCGTCTGCCATACGGCATCCATTCCGAAGAAATAATTGAATAATTTCTTGTTGAATATAGGGTGAACCATGACAAGATATCTCAATAGTATGCTCACCTGTATACGAATTAGGCCCTTTAAAAACTGATACTAATACTTCATCTAAAAAACGCTCTCCGTCAACAATATGTCCCAAATGAATGGTATGAGTTTTTTGCTTCGTCAGATTTTTCCCTGAAACTGAATGGAATAATGCTGCACCTATCGCTATTGCTTCGGGACCAGAAACTCTAATCACCGCAATAGCACCAGCACCTGAAGGTGTGGCTAAGGCAACAATATTATCTTGATTTTGCATGGCTACAAATGTACTACAAACTAAAATAATGGTCACGTACTGTTAAGACTTTTATAATTAAGTAATAGGATTTCGATAATCACGACCAAATAATTACATTTGTGCATAATCCATTAAAAAGACTCATGAAAAAGATCATTTACATTTTTGTTTTATTAGCTATAATAGCTTGTAAGAAAGATGGTAATTCTAAAAATGGTGCTCCAGAAGGAGGATATTTATTAAGTATCAAAGCACCTAATATGACTGATAACTCTAAGGTATATCTTAGTAGAATTAGCGAATCCAATAAAATTGAAACCATTGATACGATTCAAATCGTAAATGGTGTTGGTGAATTCAAAGGAACTGTTAATCAAATCGATATCCACTTAATTAGTATTGATGGACAACAAGCAAAAATGCCTTTCATTATTGCTAATGAGAGTATCGAATTAACGATTGATAACAATGATTTAAGTGCTTCTACCATTGTAGATAAAACAGGATCTACTAATAAAGGTTATAATGAATATAAAATCATGAGTAACCCTTTTGATCAAAGAGCAAAATCACTTAATGAAAGAGCGAAAGAGGCGCAGCAAAATCAAGATGCGGAAACATTTAATCTATTAAGAGTTGAATTCCAAGCCTTACAAAACGAGCAGGTAGGAGTAGAACGCGAATTCATCAAAACACATTTAAACGATATTTCGGGAGTACTACTTTTAGACAAAAACTTGCGTTATCAATCTATGCCACTTGATGAAATTTTTGGGTACTACAACCAAATGAATGATGAGTTAAAATCGTTAGTAGCTGCAAAAAATCTAGCAGCCGAGTACAAAAAATCGCAGTTAACCAAAATTGGCGTAAAAGCTGCTGACTTCACAGGAAATACCCCAGAAGGAAAACAAGTGAGTTTGAGTAGCGTTACTGCAAAAGGAAAGGTTACTATTGTAGATTTCTGGGCTTCATGGTGTAGACCCTGTAGAATGGAGAACCCGAATGTTGTTAGACTATACAATGAATATCATAGTAAAGGATTAGAAATTATTGGAGTGTCGTTAGACAAAACCGCTCCTGCCTGGGAAAAAGCAATTGCTGATGATCAATTAACATGGACTCATGTTTCGCATTTACAATACTGGAACGAACCAATCGCCAAACAATTTGGAATCACTTCTATTCCACAAACTTTAATTTTAGATGAAAATGGCGTTATTATCGCCAAGAACTTAAGAGGGAAAGAATTAGCTGATAAATTAGCGAAGTTGCTTTAATCAAAAAGTAAATAAAATATAGCAAAAGTCGGTTCTTAACGAATCGGCTTTTTTAATTTAATTTTCCCATTTTTTCCAAAACAAATAAGGCTATAATTGGTGCCGCTAAAATCAGTACTGTTATTAAATTCGTCTCAATGATTTGCGGTTGGATTAAAATTGTAGCGATATAGCCTCCAATTGCCCCACCAAAGTGTGCTGTGTGTCCTATGTTACCAACTCTGTTCTTCATTCCGTAGATAGAATACACTAGATAACCAATACCAAAGACAAAACCTGGTAATCCATAGATTCTCAAACTTGGATCCAATAATATGGCGGCATAAACGATTCCTGTTACAGCACCACTCGCCCCAATTGCGCTATAATACGGTTCATTTTTTCTTATCAGGAGTGATAAAAAGCTCCCCAGTAATAGGCTCACAAAATAAATACATAAAAACTTATACGAGTTTCCAGAAAACCCTCTTATAACAACTGGAGCAAAGAAAAATAAGGTAATCATATTAAAAGCCAAATGCATGTTATCTGCATGTAGAAAACCAGACGACAGATTCCTGATATGCTCTCCTCTTTGAATAGCACCCACATTAAATTTATACTTTTCAAAAAATGAGTAGTCTTTAAAGCCTTTAATAGAAAATAAAACATTCGCTACTATTAAAAGAAGGAGGACGGGATCCATTGCAATCATAGGTCTTTTTTTAATTGTCTAAAGTTGATAACAAAATTAAGGGAAAAATAGTATTTAGCTCAGGAAAGAATTGTTTTTTACTAAGCAAAATAGAGGTATATTTGCCGGATGCAAAAAGTTATTTATCTTATTGCTTTTCCTTTACTTTGGGTGATTTCTAAACTCCCATTCCCCTTGTTTTATCTAATTTCTGACGGGGTATATTTTATTTTATTTTACCTTGTTGGTTATCGTAAAAATGTGGTATTGAATAATTTAAAATTAGCTTTTCCTGAAAAGGAAGAACGCGAATTAAAACAAATCAGGAAGAAGTTTTATAGACACATGTGCGATGTTTTTCTAGAGATGATCAAAATGATGTCTATGCCGCTAGAGGAACACAAAAAGCGATTTGTATTTACTAATCCTGAATTAATGCAAGAGATTGAAAAGAAACAAGGCGTATTGGTTATGCTTGCTCATTATGCAAATTGGGAATGGCCAGTAATTATTGACTTATTTATTGAATCGAAAGGATATGCAGTATATCGAAGAATCAATAACCCTCATTTTGATAGCTTGGTAAAACGTATTAGAAGTAAATATGGAGCCGCTTTAGTGAAAATGAGCATGGTCTCTAGAACTGTTGTCTATAACGAAAGGAATAATATACGAGGTGCTTACGCGATGGTTGGTGATCAATCTCCTTTCAAAAAATCTATTAGACATTGGGCAACATTTATGGGAATTAAAATACCCTTTCACAATGGCTCTGAAAACCTAGCTAAAAGATTGGATATGGCCATGGTATATCTAAAAGTTGAAAAAGTTAAAAGAGGGTATTATCAAGCTACGTTTGTACCACTTACGACTACTCCTAAGGAATATGAAGATTATGAAATAACTGATCTTTATATTCAAGAAATTGAAAAACAACTTCGTGACAAACCAGAGTACTACTTATGGACACATAAGCGCTGGAAGCATCGAAATTTAACTCCTGATTAGTTACAGTCCAGCAACGGTTGCAATCTCATCCATCACCTTTTTCGCTAAGCTATCTGCTTCTTCTTGTGATTTTGCTTCAGTGTAAATTCTAATAATAGGTTCTGTATTAGATTTTCTAAGGTGAACCCAGCTTTCAGAAAAATC
>JABSPN010000289.1 GCA_013214425.1 Flavobacteriaceae bacterium
AATGCTTCAATTTCTTTAATTGCATTCTTTAACGATTCAACTTGTTTGTTTGAATCGTATTTTTCTTTTACAAGACTAGAGTTGATTCCGAGCACTTGTGCCAAATAAGGTTTCCATGCTGAATCTGTTTCTCGACTGGTATTCACCTTAAATGTATTTTCATATTGCGTTTGCTTTCTTAAGCAATATCTCAAACCATTTCGATAAGTAAAATCATTTTCCTTCAAACCTTTTATTGAAACAAAAGAATCAAATATTTCTTTTGCTTTTTTTAAACTCAGAGCGTTAAACTCCCACTCTTTGTCATCTAAGTAGTCCAGTTTTTCTTTATTAACAGATCTATGTATGCAAATTTTGCCTTTAACAGGTCTTTTTATAGTAACAAATTTGTTTGATTCATATTCAACCTCTAGGTAAAAAATGAACTCTTCAAAAACATCTTTCTTTAGAAAGAAAGATTTATCAATTTGCTTTAATAAAGAAAAATTCAACAATTCAACTAAAGTGGTTTTTCCAAGACTGTGCGATGACTTATCTTTATGCTCTTTTGTTACATTCGCAAAAACAATATTCAATCCATCTCTAAATTTTATATCGGGAAAATAACTATTATTATTTGCGTATAAACGGCTTAATTTAAGCATTACATCCTCACACAAGCGTAACAATATCGGTTTCGATATTGTATTTAGCTTTATTAAGTAGGTATAAAAAACTTACTGAAAGTGTTACATCTTGTTCATTTATATCTGCACTTGAAATTTTACAGTACTGATATAATTCACTTAGACTTGAATCTCCTCTAGATATGAGACATTCAATAACTAGTGAAGATGCATAGATAAGACAGTAATTGAGGTTAGTAAACCTATGAGGGGTTAACATTTCTTTTCCTCATCTATTTTTTTTCCAATAAGGCAGCAAGCATATAAATAATATAAGAAAAAACTAATCGTATACTCTTTACCTTGTAGATCCTGGAATTCTGATTCTAATAAAGCCTCTTCGATAGAGGTCAAGAGATCTTCAAAATTATCAAAGTATTTCCGCTTAATAAATATTTTTCTATTTAAGCTTCCAACAATTTTGAGTACCTTTTTTTGAAGATCCTCATTCTCTCGTTGCTTTAAAAAGACATCAAGCTCTAGGAAGTATGGTTCATAATTTATTGATATAAATTCATCATAATATTCTTGAGTCAAACCATTAAGCTTATTTTTCTTTTCGACATCAATGATGTCGAAATCACTTTGGTTACCATTAATGCTCTCAAGTGAATTATCTATTGATATTATTGCTTCCCGCATTACCTTAGGATCAAATACTATTGACCCTGTAGCAGTTTCGGCTAAATTAACCAATCCTCCAAGCCTAATTGTAGTGCTATTATCAATGTGTTGAGAGCCATTTCCATGATTGACGGCGGCTACTGAACGTTCTTTCGCCTCTGCATTATTTCTATTAATCATATTATTTTGAAACGTTGACTACAGCGACAGAGTTATCTGTTGCTGTTGCTGAATTAATTTTTATGCCTTTCAATATGTAAGCTATCACTAGCACAATAAGGCTAAGGAAAACAAATCCTAAAAAAACCAGCATAATTATGAATGTTTGATCTGCCGATAATTTTGAAAAAATATCGAGTGATAACCAGTCTTTGTATAAGCCAAAAAATACAGCAGCCCCGACTGTACCTAAGCCTCCAATACCAAGAGCCGCTTTAAAAAATTGATCCAAAATATTCTCCATGAAAATAGTGACCGATACATATAATTTTAATATATATACACCGTGATTTAGTATTCGTATAACGCCCACTTAAGCGGACAAAAATTGTTGGCTATAATGTGAAACGGAGCGAAACGTAGCCAACTGTTTTGGCTACGTTTAAAGTGCTTGTTAGTCTTTAAGTTTGTGAACACTTTCCAATATTTTAGCCGCCTTAATAACGGACTCAGAGTCTTCTGTTGCACCTGATAACATATTGTCTATTTCAGCTAATATTTTATCTTTTAATTCATCTAGCAATAGTGCAGCTACACTAGCACCGTGCTCGTTAATATAATCTGCATGATGCGGGAGTACTGTTTTTACAACCTGAATCATTTGTTCGGTATTCAAAAATTTATTACCTAGGCCTTTCTTATATAAACTTGCTTGAGCTATGAAGTGCCAAATGATTGATTGATATGCCTCATAATAAGACCAAGCAGATTTAGTTACAAAAGGTCTAATCAACTCAGCATTTACCTCTGACATTTTTTCTGTGTCTGCTTGCTCTGCTATGAACTTAAAAAATAATTGGAGTTTTTCATCTTTATCTACATTTTGATCTACGATCTCAGTTTTTACTCGAAACATCATTTCTGATACACGTCTTCCACCAGAAACTAGTACTGTTGCTT
This sequence comes from Flavobacteriaceae bacterium, assembly GCA_013214425.1. Lineage (GTDB taxonomy): Bacteria > Bacteroidota > Bacteroidia > Flavobacteriales > Flavobacteriaceae > DT-35. The sequence continues at coordinate 2,409 of JABSPN010000289.1, forward strand.
TCCAAAGTATTTCTGAAGCTATTATTCGTTTTTCAAACAATATGCTTTGGCGGTGATTTAAACCATTAATACCAGAACTTTTTAAAGCATCAAACTCTTGTTGCTTTATTTGAATATCAGCCTTAATTAGTTCTAATTTTTGATCATATTCATGTCTTACTGCATTTGTGAGTCTAGTTACGATCAAATTCCTGCATAAATATCCCAAAACTCCAACTACTGAAGTTATTGTGATGGAAGGAAACCAATCAATTAATGAAAACATACACTCTCCAATTAAATCCTAACGGTGTATGATACAGACGTCTTTATAAGTACTTTCTCAACGACTGTTAAATTTCATAGAATCATCTTAAACCATTTTTAAAATCAATGCATTACATGCTTATGTATAGTCCGATTTTAAGCACGTTTTTCCGCAAAATTGAGACTGTTCGGCAATATAAGTAACCTATGCTTAGAAAAAATGACTAAATTTCATTATATCTGTATACAAAGCCAGTGTTAACGTAAGGATAAACACATGGATAAATCGATGACAACTTTACAAAATGTATCTAACAACAATTAACAAACATTGAACACATCTAATTTAAGTCCTATGATGTAGCACTAACACTGTATAAAACACCAGTAATTTTAGGGCGAATTCATGTCTATCAAATCTATTACTAACGGCTATGAAGTCGATTGTCGCCCACAAGGTCGAAACGGTAAGCGCTACAGAAAGAAGTTTACAACCAAAGGTGAAGCGCAAAAATACGAGCGCTGGCTATTATCGACTCAAAATCAAAAAGATTGGGTTGAGAAGTCTGCCGATAAACGTCCCCTACTCGAATTAATACACCTTTGGTATCACTACCATGGGCAACAGCTAAAGACAGGTGCTGCAGAATATAGGCACTTAATTATGATTGATAGAGACTTAGGCCACCCTAGGGCTGACCAGATAACACGACAATATTTCATGCAGTATCGTGCCGATAAAATGGCAAAAGGTATGAAAGCGACGTCAATCAATCGTAACCAGAGTCGGCTGAGTAGTGTTTTTAGCGCATTAATTAGAGCAGAAGAATTTCATAATCAACATCCGTTCAAAGACATGGGAAAGTTAAAACAACGAGTGACGGAAATGGGGTTTTTAACTACATCTGAGATCACGCAATTATTAGAACATCTGAGTGGTGACGAATTTTGTATTGCTAAGTTATGTTTATCTACCGGTGCGCGTTGGAGTGAGGCAGCAGAATTGAGAGGTAGTAATATTGTGCACGTCTATTTAATGGTTCCTATACTATATTTCGTAACATACTTAAAGAACAAGAGTTCAACTTACCGAAAGGTCAGGTTTCACATGTTTTACGGCACTCATTTGCGAGTCATTTTATGATGAACGGTGGCAATATATTAACGTTACAAAAGATCTTAGGACATTCCACCATATTGCAAACAATGACATATGCGCACCTTGCACCAGACTATTTAAATGAGGCAATGAAGTACAACCCAGTGTCCACATTATGACCCAATTAGTACTATTCAGTGCCATTTACTGCTACTCATTAAACAAGAAAACCCCCGTCAGCTGGGGCTAAGCCAGTTATGACGGGGGTTCATTAGTCTCCCTCAAGCGCTTTTTATATCTTAATTAAAAGTAACCTATATTAATCGCTAGTGCGTATGCTAACCATTAGCGTTACTGTGCTAACACTAATGATGATTATGCACGTGACCTTGCTTTTCAATCGCGACGTCGACAGTCACTTTCCCTGCATATTTAAAATTCAACTCTAATGGAAATCGCTCTCCTTTTTTCGGCAAGTATTGCGGATTGAAGATCATTAAATGCAATCCACCGGGTTCAAAGTTTTTTGTTTTCATCGAGCCAATTTTTACCTGATTAATTTTTTTCATTATCATCATGCCGTCTTGCATAGCATGCATATGGATTTCAACCTTGTCGGCAATCGGGCTAGATACTGTAATCAGGTAATCGTCTTTCGTAGAGTTATTCTTA
>JABSPN010000029.1 GCA_013214425.1 Flavobacteriaceae bacterium
TAAAACTACATCATGATAAGGGAACAACTGTAAAAAAGCTTATTGTACACTAAGATTATTCAAATGATAAGGACTAAAATGTGAATCCGCAATTAGGAAAAAAGCCAAAATATAAATTCTAGCTTTTTTATTGGTTCTGTCGTATTAATCTAATTAGAATCTAAAATTCCAAGAAGTCAAGATTTAACTTGATAAAGAGCAGAGGATTTTAAACACAATAGATTTAGGGTCATTAATTTACCACCACCTAATCATAGGTACTATTTCTATTCCTGCTAATATTATTTGTACTAACTTAAATTCTTTAAATCCTGTTTCAATTTGTATTCTTCTTTTGATATTGCGATGGTCTTGTTCTACAATGTTATTGAGGTACTTGACTCGCCGTATCTTTATCTACTTTGTAGTAAAACTTCTTTTATTCCAATTTATTATTCTGTAGTGTTAGCAATACTTTTGTCAATATTAATACTCCTTCGTCTTCCATTGTTTCCAATAGCTTTGTTTAAGAATTTTTGAGCAGAACCTTTCCTTCTCTTTTTGGTAAGTAGGAATTCAATAGTATTACCAAGTATATCAACAGTTCTTTATAAGTATCTATCCTTACCAGCTACTTTGATGTAGGTTTCATCTCATCTCCAACTAGCATTAACTGGTCTTTTGCTTTTGTTCATATTGGCTTCTATCTCTTTAGAGAATTTAAATACCCAACCCTGAATAGTAGGATGGTCTGCTTTAACTCCTCTAATCTGAAGTAACTCTTCTATATCCCTATAGCTTAGGGTGAATCTAAGTTTAAAGTAAACAGCTTGTTTTATAACAATAGCTGGGTAGCGATGATGTTTGAAGATGTAGTTAGTTTTACAACATCAAAATTAAGTATATTTGAGAATAACAGAATTAATGCGACAGTGCTAATACATGTATTAGCATGAGAATGATTCTAGTTTACACATGACTGTATCTTTGTTAAAACCATTTCTCTAGTATTACGACTTCAGCTTCTTTAATACAATAACTTCCCTCTAGTTGTAATTCACTACCACCTTTTTTTTCAGAACCATAAGAATATACCTTATAGCGCTTGTTTTCCTCTATTGCTTCACCTGCCATAAAATCAAAGTCGGTTGCCAACTTATCACATCTGCTTATTTCATAGCGTTGACTGCCAATTTGTTTTAAGCTCATTGGGTGAAAAGTCAATTGTATCATGGAGGCATAATCATTCCAACATGAATATTCGTTGTGTTTAATGAGTAGCACCCGTATTGATGTATCGGTTACCACACATTTTTTGTATAATAATTCTGAGTGAGGGTACAATACATCCCAATGATCTTTTTGAATTGCTGGCGTCAAATCCAGTTTACGACCATCATCCAATACAACCTTTATTGTTTTTTTTACTAAACTATCTTCTGAAGAAAAAATAGGTGCCACTACTCTTGTGGCTGAATTGTCAAACCATTGGTTCATCCCTGAACCTGTAAACATAAACCGTTCAGAAAAATCGACTTCTCGTTCTTGATCGTTTTCATACGTAACTAATTTACCACATGTAACACCAGTATTTTCAAGCTTTCGATCGATTCCTGCATAAAGGTATAGGGTATCTAGCGATAACCCCCCTTGTAGTTTTATACTTTTATTTTTTTTGCCTTTATAAAAATACCGCCCCTCAACAGACCGAATAGCGTGATGTATAGAATAACACGGGTCAACATTAACTTCTTCTTCCAAAAATCTCAACTCCAAGGTGATCTTGCCTTTACCCTTTATGGTGGTATGAAATACGTTTTCAGATTCGTTTTTAAATAGTACATCCAGTTCTTGTTTGTATTGAGCATTGGTAAAAAAAGTGATGAATACACTCATCAATAAAGTTAGTCTAATAGTATGCATGTGAAAATTTTAGTTATTCTAAAATATGCACTTCAAAAAAAGTGCCATTTTTTGTGATGATTGTATTTATGAGGTGTAACACTTTAGTTGTTTAACCTAAAACACTGAAAAACTAGATGATATGGTATACTCTATATGAGAAACGCTTCAACTTAAAAAAAATATTTTGGTTCCTTAACAACTGATTAGCATGTTGTTTCCAGAAGCTCATTGTGATTTGCTCATTTACTATTTTACTCATATTATTACTAGGTATTTTGCTCTTTGAAATGAGATGTGCAGTTTTAGTTGCGAAGAACAACACATAAGTAAGGCACTGTCTTACAGTATCTTAAGAGTAGATGTCTAGCATATGTGTTAGATTACAAAAATGCTGTTACTATATTAAGCCTTTAGTTCCTCTTAATTTTGAAGAAAAAAAGACCAAATCGCATTATATAATTGCTCGTCTGCTTGCGTATCGTTCCATCCGTGACCAACATTTCGAGCGATCAAGTAGATTACGACTTTATCATTTTGACATGATGAAAACTCATATCGATCCAGGGTAATAGCACCCCAAGTCACATTACTTTGTGAACTGTTGGTGTTACAACTCATGTTAGATACCCAATTTAAGGCACTGTCTTCTGCCGACATGAAGGTGCCTACAGAACTCGTTCCTCCATCTAATGGCACAATATTGTCTACTTCACCATTCAATTGAAATACAGCTACATCACTAACAGACTCCATGGCTCCAATACTGGTTAGTTGCTGACTGTAAAGTGGCGCAATAGCCTTAAAATAGATAGTTTGTTTACCCAATAAATTCACCATGCCAGCACCATTGGAATAGCCTACGGCATAAGCCTCAGCAGTATTAAGCACCGAATATGATTGAAGTTGTTCAAAAATCAAGTCAACAAATTCAACGTCGTTTGCATTGGTTGGCTCCGAACCTAAATTCCAAAATCCACCATTTGAACCCGGATTGGCATAACCATTTGGATAAATGCCAACAAACTGACCCGAATTGATTTGCTCTACAACAAACGGATTGTTTAAAAAATTTAAATTACTACCCCCTGCCCCATGAAAGAAGAACACAACTGGATAATTCAAGGTTTCGTCAACTATTTCGGGTAACCGAATGTAAACACTGCGAGAAACGATACTACCGTCTATATTTTGTTGCACAAAAATTTCGTTAACACCCGCATGAAGTGTATTGGAGTTTTCCTGATTGTTCGAATTATTCTCACTCGAACAACCTAACATTGCCATTATAAAAAATAACCGTATTAGCTTTATCATCATATTTAAAATTATGTCACTAAAATATCAAAGCGACTTCTACCCTTTAATATACAAGTATCTGCAAACATTTCCAAATCACATTATGCTTAATCATTGAGGTATTGGTTACCAAGTCTTGATAAATTTATAATGTTGTGTAATGGAAATCCCAATGAATACATCCAATATTTCGTAGTTGATGTCTTGTGATCTAATTAAAGATAGAGGATTATTCTGATGAACTCATATTGCAAAGGAACACATAATTATTTTGGCTTCAACAATAGACTTACCTTAAGGAAGATATGAATTTCCTGGCATAAAAACCATACCCAACCCTATGTTGCTTAGGTACCTTTTCAATTGAAACTGTAGTATGGACATGTCAAAAAAATAATTGTACATTTAAAGCATGAAAAATATCCTATTGTTTGTATCTGTTTTATTATGGTCTACCTGTTGTGTTGCCAATTCGTTTATTCGTTTTACGGTTCTTGCAAACGACTGAGTCAAACTAATGAGTCGTCCTTCTGAAGAGGCTAAACCCTTAGCGGTTATCCCTTGTGGGACCACATTCGAATCCGGTATTGTAAAAGTGGATTATCGCGGAACTGAAAATAATGGAAACGATACAATGGTGTATCACATACAACATAAAACAGTAACCGTTAATGGTGTGTCAGGGTTTTGGGTAGCCTGTTCGTACAACAAGCTATCGGGTTATGTGTTTTCGGCACAGCTCATTCCTGTTAATGAGTCGGAGTATGTTGAAAAAGAAGTACACAACTCAGCTATGATTCTGTTATGCACCCCACCAACATGGTACGAATCGATTCAACCAAAACCAGCTGCCAATTCGTATAAAACCAATGTTTTTGTACCGCATTACAACTGGTATAGCCTCACGGAAGACAGCGCTAAACAGCATACGACCATTAAAGTCCAAACACCTCATGTGCAGTATTATGTTGTGGAAGAATCATTAGTTGTTGAGCCTACAGGTCCTGAAGACATTTATATCACATGGGTGGCCTATTACACCTTTTCTGAAGACAAGCCATTTGATGCCCTCCTCATGGCTAAAAACGCTTTACCTGAATTGTCGAATACCTCTAAACCCAATATTAAAAAGCTGCTAAATACCGATCTTGTGCCTGACTTGCCCTTTACAACTATGCCCTATAAGGGTCATAACTACGCCTTCAGTTTTGAAGAACGTAAAGAGGAGAAATTGCCCTTTCAAGAAAAAGACTGGCACGTCACTATAGATAAAGGTCCAAGATTTTCTTTAGACCAAGAGGGCTGGGTGACTACCTCAGTTAATTGGGCTGGCGATGTAAATGATGACGGTTATCTTGATTTTATTATTGCATATTATGCTGGTGCCGATGCTGGCCAAGAGATTACTACTAAAATGAAATTAATGTATTCTAATACAAGTACTGGAGCACTTAGCTACGACACAACCGACTTTTTTTGGTAGTGTAGTTTCAAAGCTTACGCAACTACAATAAGTTGTTGATTTTGTATAATATGCGCAGTGCTATTGATACGTTGTGGTGAATTTTAAGATAACTACTCGCTTAGACCTTTTATCTTTTTAATTCATCTAAGGTTTTTCCTTCTTTATCTTTCCACTTAGTCCATCCATTAGTGCTTCTTCCTAAAATAGTTGCAGCGGCTGCGGAGGGTGAATTAAAAATATGATCCCTACTAAATCTATAATGTTCTCCTTCTTTCTGCAGGATATCCTGTCTCACTAACTTTTTACGCAAACCAACAATCCATGACTGAACACTTTTAGTTTCTGTAACGCTACAAAAACTACCTTTATACACCAGAAACCCATCATCTGTTAGTTCTCCGCTAGCTTCTACTCCACGACCTTTACAATAGAACAATTCCTTTTTACTATTCGTTTTACGTTTCTCCTCAAACAATGGATAGCCCAATGTTGCAATAAGAGCTTTCAAGGTTTCAAAATTATCTAAAAGATCATATTCTCTACTTTCAGATAATGATGGTTTTTTAGATCCTGTATCATTATCGGTTTTATAACGGCCAATTTGCTCTGCTTTATCTAAGCAATAATGCTCTAAAAATTTAGCTTCTGTTTTGGTCCACTCATTTGTTTTTGTGGCAACTACAATAGCGTGTGTCCAAAAGTCCTTATTTCTATTATGGCTTTGTATACGTTTGTAACACTCTTCTCCTTCACCAATGTACACTAATGGTGAAGCGCCATCTTCTGAATAACCAAATAAAAAAAAATTCCTGTAAAATGTACTCCTTCTCTCTTGGCCACTTCTTTAATTTTATTTCTCGGAAAAAGTATTGCATTTACCAATCTATTGGTTATTTCTGCCTCTCTAATACTGATTGGAGAACCATCTGGTAAAAATAGTTGTATAGTTTGTGGTCTCATAGTTTGTTTTCTATTGTTAAGCCTGCATCATGCCTGTTATAAACACCTCTACATAGGCTTTCATTTTTTCGAGTATGCGTTCACCAATTGTTCTTGCTTTTAAAATACTTGGTCTGTTTTCTAAACATTTAAAAATATCGTCACGAATTGGATCTTGACCACTGTAAATATAAGCTTCTATTAAAGCATTAAACTGTTTTTGATCTAAGTGTTCCTCCTCACAAATACGATGTAAGGCTTTTACTTTTTGTTCTTGCCAATACAATTCAAATTCATCTTCTATTTTGTCTGCATCATGAATAAATGGTAAATTTTCATCAATAAACTTCTCTATTAATTCGCGTTTACTTCTCAAGGTAATATCGCCACCTAACAAATCAATAATGGCTTTTTTCTTAGCTTTTGCTTTCGTTGCTTCTTTCTCTTCTTTAAACTCCCTTAGTAATTTAAGTATGTAAGTCCGGTTAATACGATCTCTATGTATTAACTCTAACTCAAAGTCAATATCGTCTAGAATGGATACTTTTTCTTTTTGCCCCTCTCGTTTTACACGATCGTAAATGTCTAAGTATTTCCCTTTGTAGTCCTCAAACTCTTGGGCATCCATAGGTAAATTATCCCAATCAAAATCGGTGTACGATTGCAAAACATTTAAATTACGCATCAGCTTTCGAAACGATTGTACAAATGCGGCTTCATCTTCTTCTGTTTCTAAATCATTTACACTTTGGTAGGTCGGTGTAATTTTTTTAAGCTCATCAAAAGCTTCATCAAACTTCTTAGCAATATCTTTAAAGTCTGGCATTACCACCACCTCAATGGCTTCCTTGTTAGAAAACAGTGTTATGGCATCGTCAGTTGCTTTTTTAAGGTTTCGAAAGCACAGTATGTTTCCTTGCGATTTTTGATCGCCTAAAACCCTGTTGGTACGAGAATAAGCTTGTATTAAACCGTGATGTTTTAATTTTTTGTCTACATACAATGTGTTTACCTTTTTGGCATCAAAGCCTGTAAGCATCATGTTTACTACTATAACAATATCTAGCCTGTCTTTATCTAAAACGTTCTTTTTTTCTCGTTCTTTTAATCGCTTGCTAATGTCTTTAAAATACCCTTCAAATAATTTACTATCTTTTGTAGAATAGTTCGTGCCATACATGTGATTATAATCTTTCATAAACAATTCAAGCTTGTCTCTAGTATGGCTTGATTTGTATGCTACTGATGGCTCCGCTGCAATACTATAAGGTGCATCTGGCAAATAATCTTGTGCAGCTTCGTCGTCTTCATTAGCGCCAAAAGTAAATATCGTCGCTACACGTAAATCATGTTCGCCAGCTTCTTTTTTTTCTTTAAACAACTCGTAATATTTTATGGCGGTGTCTATATTACTCACAGCAAAAAGAGCCGAATAGTCTTTATTAAAAGTCTTACGGTTATGATTTTCAATAATATAATTGGCTACACTGTCTAGGTACTCAGGAGCTTCAAATACTTCCTTTGTATCGATATCCTCAACCATTATATCAAATTGAGGTTTGTTTTTATGTTTAAACACACTAAAGTATTCGATACCAAATCGCAAAACATTTTCATCACGAATGGCATCTGTAATCACATATTTGTGCAAGCAATTGCCAAATAAATCTTTGGTGGTACGTTTTCCTAAATCGTTTTTAGAAGCATTGTCTGCAAAGATGGGTGTTCCTGTAAAACCAAAAAGTTGACTCTTGGCAAAAAACTTTGTAATTCTGCCATGTGTTTCTCCAAATTGTGACCGATGGCACTCATCAAAAATGAATACTATTCTTTCATTCTGTAAGTTTTTTATTTGATTTTTAAACCGGTCTGATATGGCATTGTTCAACTTTTGTATGGTGGTTAAAACCAACTTCGTATCGTCTGTTAGTTGTTGTACTAAAGAGTTTGTGTTGTTGGTCACATCGACACTTCCTTTTTTAAAAGCATTAAATTCAGACATGGTTTGGTAGTCTAAATCTTTACGATCTACCACAAACACCACTTTGTGTACCCCTGGTAAATCCATTAAAATCTGACTGGTTTTAAAAGACGTTAGGGTTTTACCAGAACCTGTAGTATGCCATATATAGGCATTGTCGTTAGTTGTTTTAACTTGATTTATTAGGGCTTCAGTGGCGTAATACTGATAGGGCCTTAGCGCCATTAATATTTTATGCGTTTCATTAATCACAATATATTTGGCAATCATTTTCCCCAAATGGTCTGGGTTTAAAAATGCGGTTGCAAAGTCGGTTAACTCGGTCATGTTTTTATTATTGGCATCAGACCAATAAAAGGTTTGTTTTACCGATTGCAACTCGTTATTGGCTAAATATTTGGTGTTTCCGCCATTGCTAATTATAAACAACTGCACGTATTGAAATAAGCCGTTGTTACTCCAAAAAGAGTGTTTTTGATAGCGATTAATTTGGTTAAAAGCTTCTTTAATTTCTAAGCCTCTTCGCTTTAACTCTATTTGCACCAAAGGCAAACCATTAACCAACAGCGTCACATCGTATCGGTTTTTAAAAGTCCCTTCTTGTGTTATTTGGTTGGTTACTTGAAACAGGTTGTTGTTCCAATATTCGGAATCGAAAAAACGCACATAGGCAACATCCCCATTTGCTTTAGTAAAACTAAAACGATCACGAAGTGTTTTTGCTTTTTGAAAAACATTCCCCTTGGCTAAGTGATTGAGAATAGTATCAAACTCTTTAGCGGTATAGGTTGCTGCGTTAAATTGCTCTAGTTGTGCTTTTAGGTTGCTTATTAAAGAGGAAGCGTCTTCTATTTTAGCAGATGCATAGCCCAACTCAACCAATTGTTTGATTAAGTTATTTTCTAATACGGCTTCTGATTGGTGACTCATTTATTCTTCAAAAAAAATGTTTTTATAATTGACTTCGATCGCCTTAATTTCTTTTGGCTTTAATGCCGAAAATTCTTTTTTTAAAGCTCTTTTTGATAGTACCCCATTATTTTGTTCTAAAAAACGTACCAATACTGAAACCATTTTATCAGGCATTTCAAAATGGTGATCTATATATTTTTTAAAAACATCATAGTTTTGCAAATAGGTTACTTCTTCTGGAATAACACGTTCTAAAGTATCGTCTACACAGTCATATAAAAATTCTGCTTGCTTAGTTGCGTCAAAATACCGGTAAAGATCTATTGTATCATTTGTAACAGTCACATTATGATCTTCGGTTTCTTTCCATTTAATATGGTCTAATACAGGATGTGAATACGACTCTAAAACGCTTTTATAATCGTCAATATGGTCTAGTATAGACGATGAAATAGGAAAAATTACGCCCTGTTGCGTAAACTCTTTTTTCGCCAAAATATGATGAATAATATAACGATGTAAACGGCCATTTCCATCGACAAAAGGGTGCATAAAAACAAAACCAAATGCGATGGTCGCTGCTGCTAACACGGCATCGTAGGCTTGATCTTGTAATACTTCATTGGTTGCAATTAATCCCGATAATAATAATGTAATATCCTCTTCTTTGGCAGAAATATGGTCTGGAATTGGCTCACCTGTGCTGCGGTCATGTTCGCCAATAAATCCTCCTTTTTTTCGTAGCCCCATATCTATAAACCTTCGATCTTCTATTACTATTTGCTGTAAGCGAACTAATTCTTCAATACTCAAAGTTTTTTGACCTGCCTGACCAATGGCTTTTCCCCAACGCATCGCTCTATTATTTCCTGGATTCTCGCCTTCAATAGTAAATGACGCTTTAGAATCTTTTAACAATAAAAAAGAAGATGCTCGTTGTAATACATCCTTTCTTAACCCTTTTAAATACACCTGTTTTTTTTCAGAATAGTTTTCAGAAATATAATGCTCTAACTTTGTTGACTTACGAATTAGAGGACAATAATTAATGGTACCGGGTAGATTATTTATAATACGATGACGCGGTGAGCTTATTCCTGGAATTGCGAATTGTAATTTTTCATCTAGTAATGGAATTGCCTTTTTTATGGTTAAATCAGGAATATCTAATTTTGTATTCATTAACCACTCGTAGAGAAACCAAATTTTCCGGCTATACATACCTGTTGGCTCTTTTCTAAGAATTTCAAGTACCTCTGCTGTTGGAAGTGTTTCAAATATCTTTTTAAAAACTAACAGATTAACACCTTCATATTTTAAGGCAAACACCAACTGTTTGTAAATCGATTCTTCTGGTTTATGTTTTGGAGTAAACACTTTCCACCCTTCTATTGCATACTTTTTATTTTTATCACTAATAAGTGCTATAATTTCAGGTATTGGCACCGGTAATTCTAAATGACTAATAAGTGCTGCATACCCTACAATTACACCTTCCTCTGGCAATTCTCTTCCGTGAAAAGCAGGTACCCTAATTGAAATGCGAGTATTTATATTCATTATTTGAGAATTTTAGGTATTCAAATGTAATGGAAAAACAGGTATTTCTTATGAAAAACAGGTATTAATATTGGTATTTTATGAATAATAGTTTTTTAATCTATAAGAAAAACACACATCTTCAATAAAAACACGCGCAACCTACTCATACAAATAGTTGCTGCAACAACCCTTTTTTAAACTGATGGGTTTGGGTTATTTGATTATTTACTACTTCTATTTTAGTGTCGATACGCGATAAGTACGAAGCGATTTTTTGTTGTTCTTCGTAGCAAGGAAATTTATATTTCAATTTCTTTATTATTTGAGCTGACAAGTTTCCCTGACCACCTTGCAAATACTTTGAAACGATTTTTTCTTTATTTGAAACAAGTATGTAATTCAGGTACTCGATACTATCTTCGGTTCTAATACATAGAATTGCTTGATTAATAGCTCCTTCTAAATTTGAAATAGCAGATTCTCCACTATTGGCGCCATAAAGCGCATATAACAAATCACCTTTTCCCACTAGTTTGGCAGAAGAACTGTCTAATGCCTCTTTAGAGATAAAGCTAAAAACTTCAGCATCATAAATATTTCCTGAACCTATGAAAGGGATATTTCCAGAATAATATTCCTTATTTGAACTTGTAGGGGTGCCACCTGAAAAGAATGTGCAAAATTCATTTAATCGTTTCTCCTCCCAATCCGGATAGTCTTTCCCATTGGCATCTTTAAAGCGTAGTTTTCCCGAAAAGAGTTGTTGCATGACGCCTTTTTTGTAGTCTTCCAACAAGGCTTTCTTTCTAGTGAGCTGCTGTATTTTTTCATCTACCGCAGTTAAAAAAAAATCTAATTTTTGCTGTTAGGGGAGGGATGGGAATTTACAAGGTGTATTCTTCGCTTGAACAACAGTATAGTGTGCTATTGTTCCTATGTGAGAAATGCTTTTAAGGTATTTTCTGAATAATTGTGTGATAAGGAAAGAGTATAAAAAATATCCGCTTATCTCACCTGTGTTTTTTACCCAGAGAAGGTCCGCGTCTTTGAAGTATAAAGGGTCATCATTTTTAATAAGATACGGTACACCTATAGAACCACCACCAGTTACTAGGAGGTCGTCTTTTTTAACACGCCCAATCTTTTTTGAAAGCGATTCATACAATTCAAAAGGAATGAATGCTTTGGCATTTTCTGTTCCTTTGAAAGCAGATACGACATCACTTGACCTAAAAAAAGGAACACCAGATTCTGTCCACTCCTCTTTGTGCACACGAGCAGCTGAAGTTATTGACAATATATCTCCTAACTTCTTTTTCTCCCAATCACCATCAAACTCCTTGAATCGTAATGCGGGAACAAGTTGTTTCTCTTTTTTGATATGTGTTGTTTCGGTACTCATAAGCTGCACGAAGGATTAAGGCATTTGTTTAAGCTCATTTTGGGTTGACCAAAATAGCGAGTGCCGCAAGCCTGACCCTTTGGGTCGTGCCCAAATAATATATAATCTGTCCATTAAAACGGGGTATTAATGCCTAGTTGTTCACAAAAATCGGCTATGGTAGCATTGGTACTCACCATGTCTTTATTCAGTGCCTTTAACTCCATAGAAACGGCTGCTAGGTCTACAGGGGCTTCTTCTTCAAAAGTATCTACATACCTCGGTATATTGAGGTTGTAATCGTTTTCTGCTAATTCTTCTAAAGACGCGATGTAGGCAAATTTGTCTTCTAATACGCCCTTCAAACCGCTCTCAGACGAGGAAAGATACTTTTTGTAAGTGTCCATTATTTTGCTAATGTCTTCCTCGCGCAGGTAGTTTTGTGTTTTCACCTTTTCAAAATGTTGGCTTGCATCTATAAACAACACCTTGTCCTTGTCTTTACGCTCCTTTTTTAAGACCAAAATACAGGTAGGAATACTAGTGCCGTAAAAGATGTTGGCAGGCAAGCCTATTACGGCATCTAAATAGTTTTTTTCTTGTATTAAATACTTACGGATGTGTCCTTCGGCAGCGCCTCTAAACAACACCCCATGTGGTAACACACAGGCCATGGTTCCGTTATCGGCTAATTGATGTACCATGTGTTGTACAAAGGCAAAATCGGCCTTAGATTTTGGCGCTAGTTTGCCGTAAATAGAAAAACGGTCGTCGCTCATAAATAGTGGGCTGGCACTCCACTTCGCAGAAAATGGCGGGTTGGCTACTATGGCCTCAAAACGCAACTCTTCGTGCTGTGGTTTTTCTAAGGTGTTTTCGTTTTTTATATCGAAACGCTTGTAATGCACATCGTGCATAATCATATTCATACGACACAAGTTATAGGTCGTTGGGTTCATTTCTTGCCCATAAAATGCACTCACATCTCCCACTTCTTTGGCTACGCGCAACAGTAAGGAACCAGACCCACAGGTAGGATCGTACACCGATTTTAGTTTGTCTTTACCCACAGTTACCAATTGCGCCAATACTTTAGATACTTGCTGTGGGGTATAAAACTCTCCTGCTTTTTTCCCTGCGCCACTGGCAAATTGCCCTATTAAATATTCGTAGGCATCGCCCAACAAATCACTATCGGAATTTTCTAAATCGAAATCTATATCCTCTAAATGCGACAATACCTTTACAATGAGTTCGTTTTTATCGTTTTCGGATTTTCCGAGTTTCGAACTGGTTAAATCTAAATCTTCAAACAGGTTGCCAAAGTCTTCCTCGCTTTCAGAACCCATGGTACTTTGCTCTATATGCGTGAGCACTTTGGCTAAATCGCCTAATATAAATTGGTTTTTTCCGCCTGCGTTTCCTCTGCCTGCCAATGCACTAAACAATTCTGAAGGTGCTAAAAAATACCCTAGTTTATCTAAAGCGGCATCTTTTAAGGCTTCCATGAGTTCGGCTTCTTGTTCGTGTCCTTCTACCTCGGCAAAGGTTATGCCATCGGGCTGTAAAATTTCATTGGCATACAGCTCCATTTTTCTACTGAGGTATTTGTAGAAGATAAAGCCTAATATATAATCTCTAAAATCATCGGCATCCATTTTCCCTCTTAGGGTGTTGGCAATATTCCAAAGTTGTTGTTCTAATTGTTGTTTTTGTTCTGTCATGTGACTTGTTGTTATGCGGTAATAGCTGTAAACTATTATTTTTTAAATATAGTAAAGTGACTACTCTTAGCCTCACACTTGTGCTTCCTTTTATTAACATTTTTCTGAAGGTGCTGTCTTAGGGAGCACGCTAAAATACTCTTTTATTATCACCATGGCTAAGGCTTCTTAAAAGGCGTCCTTTGGACGGGTATTAGCATACTCTTTTTGAGTGTGCTATAATTTATTCGGTCAAGAAAGCCAACCGGCTATCATATGCTATACATACAAAAAACTATTTTTATTCATGAACCGAAGCATTGCATTGCTCTAGTCTTGACGCGCATGTTACAATGAAGCTATATGAAACGTAATACTGTTGGTCATAGCATAAATTATGTGTACCAGATGCCTCTTTTACTTTTTTAACAATTGACCAATATTTCTTATCTTTAAGGACATGTAACCCCTTATACCCCAAAATCATGCTGCAAAAAACTATTCTAGTTGTTTTTTTTATCACTGTATATGCTATTGGTCAAACAAACCATCCTTCAAAAAATGGAGAACTCTACAAAAATGCTCCTGAATGGGCGAAGTTAATGTATAGTGAAAACCCAAATGTGAATTCAATTGACAGGCTTTACAAAGCGTATTATGCAAAAAACACATTCAAAAAAAGTTATCATACTCAATATTATAAAAGATGGCGAAAAGCCATCAATAACTATATTGATGAGGCGGGTTTTTACAGTGTTGAAAAAAAACACAAACTTCGTGAAGTCTTACGTAAGCGTTTGTCAAATAAAAACGCTAAAGAGTCTTTGACATCTGGTAATTGGTCTGTTATAGGGCCATTTCAAAACTTTCGAGAAGGTGGGTTAACCTCTAGTGGAGCGCAAGGAAATGTGTATGCTATTGGCCAATGTGCAGCGTCTCCCAATGTATTGTACTGCGGTACCGAAAATGGAGAAATATACCGAACCAATAACGGTGGCGATAATTGGTTTAACGTTTCTTTAAACTTAATTACTGCCCTAGCTCCCCAAGTTGTTTTAGCCAATGCCGGAATTGCTGCTATTGCCGTTCATCCATCAAATCCAGACATTGTGTATGCTGGTGCTGGGAGCGAAATATTTAAAACATCAGACGGCGGGCTAACCTGGAATGTTGTCTTTGATAGTGCTATCCCCCTTTTTGGTTATATAGAAAATCCCGCAGAAATTTTAATTCATAATACAAACCCCAACATTGTATTAGTTGCTAGTAAAGCAGGAATGCATCGCACCTCAGATGCTGGTTTAAACTGGACACAAGTTGCTACTTTTGAATGCTTTGATGTTAAAGCTAGAACCGACAATGCCGATATAATGTACGCTGTTAGACGAAATGATACAACCAATTTACATCAATTTTTGAGATCAACAAATGCTGGGTTAACCTGGTCTGTTGTAGGGAGTGGTTGGTATACTTCTTCAAACCCCAGTAGAACTGTTGTAGGTGCGCGTTTAGCTGTGAGTAATGCTAACCCTAATAGAATTTATGCCTTTCTTATAGGAGACTCAAAGCCGGGAGACAATGGCTTTATTGGCGTATATAAAAGTAATGATGGTGGTACTTCTTGGGTAAATACCATGGGGTATGACGGTGCTCCCTATGATGAAAACACACACCCCAATTTAATTTCGTCAAGTCCTACAACTACGAGCTTTAGTTTTAATCAAGGGTTTTACAATTGTGCCATTATGGCCTCTAATACCAATGAAGATGAATTGTTGGTTGGCGGTATTGGTATGTGGCGCTCTACCGATGGTGGGGCTTCATTTAGTTGTATCTATAATTATACCTGTGGAAATTACCAACCAATGCATGTAGATATGCAAGACTTTAGAGCTTTTGACACAGCATATTGGGCAAGTACAGACGGCGGTATATACAAGTCTTTAGATTTGTTTGGTTCACAACCGGAATTTAAAATGAATGGAATCCATGGTGTCGATTTTTGGGGTTTTGATTCTGGGTGGAATCATGATTTACTGGTAGGAGGCACTTTTCACAACGGTGTTGATGTGTACTATGAAGGCTTTCCTAGTGGAGATTTTTTAGACTTAGGAGGAGGTGAACCTGCCTCTGGGTATGTAAATCCGGGTAATGCCTTAAAAATATACTCAACAAATATTGGTAGCAAAATAATACCCGAATCCATCACTGGAGCCACTGTTAATGCTTCCATTTCTATGCTACCTAATGAAAGTCCTTGGTTTGCCGAATCTTCGGAAATGGAATTTCACCCTAGCTGCTATAATATTATCTATTTGGGTAAAGACAACCAATTGTTTAAAAGTGAGGATGGAGGTGTTAGCTTTACTGCTGTATATACTGCTCCTTCAGCAACTGATCAAGTTTTAGGTATTGAAATTTCAAGAGCTCATACCGATACTATGTACATTGCTGTTCGGCCAACTGTTGGTAATGCTAGTTTGGTTAAAACAACCGATAATTGGGTTACCCACACGACGCTTTCACTTCCTGGAACTGGAGCTAATTTAGCATTAATTAGTATTGATCCGGAAAATGATCAAATTGTATGGGTAGGTTATGCTAGAGGAAACGATGCTAATAAAGTGTACAAAACAACCGATTGTGGCTAGTCAT
>JABSPN010000290.1 GCA_013214425.1 Flavobacteriaceae bacterium
ACAACGTATTGCGACTTCTAGTCATCTACGCTAAGCTCTTGTAGCTCTTCTAATTCTTTTATATCTTCAGACTTCAATTCTTCTTTGTCTTCCTTCGGACTTGTAATAGAGTCTTGGTCGTGCGCTTTCTTTAGCGAATCTAATTTCTTTTTACGCTCTCTTTCTTCCTTCACATTGATTCTGTCATACTTCTTTTTCTCTTTCTCCAGAAAAGCTTTTACCTGTTCCTGCATTTGCATATAGGTTTCCAGGTCTGAAGCGTAATAATCGATGTTCTGCTTAAGTGTAGTCGTATCAATATTATATTTATTACTTAGAAACAAATGAATATCGACGTTTTTTGATTCTACCAGTTTTCGATCCTGACTTTTAGAAGCACTATAAATCGCCAAGTCTGACAAAATCTCAACCATTTGTTCTTTCTTGATTAGTTGTCTTGGTTTCTCAACATTTTCCAACTTCTGACAAGAAAAAAACAAGGCGATTATGATAATGTACTTGGCTATTTTCATCTAATTATCTGTTGAATGTTAAACGCTTTGCGGCTTTTACATCATAAAACTTAAAGTTCTTATATACCAAGGTACCATTAACGAAGGTATGACTAATCCTAGATTTAAAGGTGTTCCCTTCAAATGGTGACCATCCGCAGTGATAAAAAAGATTGTCCTTACTTACCGTCCATGGGTGATTTAAATCGACTAAAACTAAATCGGCATAATAGCCTTCTTTAATAAATCCTCTCTTTTCTATCTGGAATAATTTCGCCGGATTATGACACATCTTCTCTGCAATCTTCTCCAAAGAAATTTTTCCTTGATGATAGGCTTCTAACATGGCCACTAAAGCGTGTTGTACCAACGGCCCTCCGGAAGGTGCTTTTGTATACACATTGCTTTTCTCTTCCAACGTGTGTGGCGCGTGATCTGTTGCAATCACATCAATTCTATCATCTAACAGCGCTTTCCACAATTGATCTTTATCGGCTTGTGTTTTTACCGCCGGATTCCATTTAATCAAGGTTCCTTTTTCTTCATAATCTTTGTCGGTAAACCATAAATGGTGGATACACACCTCAGAAGTGATCTTTTTCTCCTCTAATGGAATCTTATTGGTAAACAGTTCCGTTTCTTTTCCAGTTGACAAATGGAAAATATGCAATCTGGCTCCTGTCTTTTTTGCCAATTCTATCGCTTTAGAAGAAGATAAATAACAGGCCTGTTCACTTCGGATGATTGGGTGATACTGAATTGGAATATCGTCTCCAAAACGCTCTTTGAAGTTCGCTAGGTTTTCTCTGATCGTTCCTTCATCTTCACAGTGAACAGAGATTAATAAATCTGTCGAAGAAAATATTCTCTCTAATATTTCAGGATCGTCAACTAACATGTTTCCTGTTGAAGAACCTAAAAACAGTTTTAATCCGGCAACTTGAGTCGAATCAACTTTAAGGATTTCCTGTAGGTTATCATTGGTCCCACCAAACATAAAAGAATAGTTCGCTGCTGAAGTGGCTTCAGCAATAGCAAACTTTTTATCTAATTCTTCTATCGTTGTAGTTTGAGGATTGGTATTCGGCATTTCAATATAAGAAGTAATACCACCAGCAACTGCTGCTCTACTTTCAGAAGCAATATTAGCTTTATGCGTCAAACCTGGTTCTCTAAAATGAACTTGATCATCAATCACTCCAGGAAACAGATATTTTTCTTCAGCATCAAAAACCTGAACTTCTTGAGATTTTGCACTTATAGAACTGGCGATCTCCTTTATAATACCATCTTCAATTAATATATCGCCTTCGAAAATTTCTCCTTCATTAACAATCTTTGTATTCTTAATTAATACCTGCTCCATAATTAGTTTTTATTTGAATGTACTATTCATCCTTAATTTCAACACCCCTAAAACAGCTTCAGAAATGATATTACTACTCATTTTAGACTGTCCTTTTATTCTGTCGGTAAAGATAATAGGTACTTCTATAATTTTAAAATTCTTGAGGAATGCTTTGTATTTCATCTCAATTTGGAATGCATAACCCACAAATTGAATTTTATCTAGATCTATTTGTTCTAATACTTCTCGTTTATACACGATAAAACCTGCCGTTGGATCTTTTATTCTCATTCCCGTAATCAATCTTACATACATTGAAGCTCCATAAGACAATAGTATTCTTCCTAAAGGCCAGTTAACTACATTCACTCCTTTTACATAGCGAGATCCGATAGCAATATCGGCTTCTTCACGTACCTTTTCATACAATCTGTTCAAGTCTTTCGGATTGTGAGATAAATCTGCATCCATTTCAAAGATGTAATCGTAGTGCCTAAACAAACACCATTTGAAACCATGGATATAGGCTGTTCCTAATCCAGATTTTTCGCTTCTTACTTCAAGAAAAAGTTTGTCTTTAAATTCTTTTTGGAGCTCAATAACCTTATTGGCAGTTTTATCAGGGGAGTTGTCGTCTACCACAAGAATATCGATATGATTGGTTTCATTGAATACAGTTCGAATCACTGTTTCGATGTTTTCAATTTCATTAAAAGTAGGTATGACAACTATTGAATCCCTCATAATGTTGAGCAAAAATACTTTTTTGTATTTGAAGAACTCTTAATTTATTTCTAAAAATTGTTTTACTTTTCTCTTACATTTGTTTTTCATGGAATTTATACTGAAAAATATTTCCCATAACGATCTGGTCACATCACTTTTATTAGGATGCCTGACACTTATTGTGGTGGCGAAACTTTTTTTTGAAAATCGATTCCAGGATTTTTTTGAGTTACTGAAAAACGGGAAGTATCTGGTGATCTATGGTAAGGAATCGCATAATTTCGACCTGTTCAACTCTATCTTTTTCTTAGTTCAATTGATTACATTATCATTGTTCTATACACTTTTCCTGTCGGATTCGCCCAATTTTCTCAACACCTGGGTCTTTGCTATCATTTCAATATTCGGTTTTGTGATCATTAAGTATTTTTTTGAAAAAATAATGGTTAATATTCTTCAAATCGATAAAATTTACGATCACTTTATCTTTCAAAAAATAACGTTTAGGAATTTAATTGGCGTTTTACTATTCTTTTTAGTGATCATTTTTTATTGGATGATCGATCCCGGAACCACTGTAATCATGATCTCTGTAGGTTTGATTGTACTAATTTACATAATTACTGCTTTGTTAACCTACAAAAATCATTTAAGTATCATTTTGAATAACTTGTTTTATTTTATTTTGTATCTTTGCGCCTTTGAAATATCGCCTTATATTTTGTTGTATAAGCTTTTAGGATAAGTTCAAAATATTAACAAAACTAAATACTTTTATGAAAGTTAAAACTATTTTAGTTTCCCAACCAGAGCCCAAGGTGGAGAATTCTCCTTACTACGATCTGATTGATAAGCAAAAGGTTAAAATTGATTTTAGACCTTTTATTCATGTTGAAGGTGTTGATGCCAAAGACGTTAGAAAACAAAAAATCGATTTGTCTGAATATACAGCTGTTATTTTGACAAGCAGAAATGCTGTAGATCATTACTTTAAGATTGCTGAAGAAATGCGTTTTAAGGTGCCAGATACCATGAAGTATTTTTGTCAGTCTGAAGCTATCGCCTATTACCTTCAGAAATATGTAGTCTATAGAAAAAGAAAAATCTATGTAGGAAAAAGAACATTTCCAGAAATGATTCCTATGTTCAAAAAATACAAAGACGAAAAATTCTTAGTACCAAGTTCAGATAAGGTTAAAAAATTAATCCCTGAAACTTTAGATAGTCTAAGTTTAAACTACAAGCATGCTACATTCTACAAAACTGTAGTGAGTGATTTATCTGATTTAGCCGATGTTTACTATGATATCTTAGTCTTCTTCAGTCCTTCAGGAATCGATTCATTATTTAAAAATTTCCCAGACTTCAAGCAAAACAACACCCGTATTGCTGTGTTTGGAAATACAACAGTAAGAGCTGCTAATGAAGCTGGATTAAGAATCGACATTAAAGCGCCATCGCCAGAGACTCCATCAATGACAATGGCTCTTGATAAATACATCAAAGAAGTTAACAAGAAATAAATTTTAGAACTGATTAATAAAATTATTTCTTAACCCATAAAAAAAGCTGAGATTTCATCTCAGCTTTTTTTATATTGAATTCTATTATGCCTATTGAATAGGTGCTCCAGCCATAATTTCTTCGTTGGCAAATTCTTCAAATTTTTTGAAGTTGTTCTTAAACGAATCTGCTAATTCCTTAGCTTTAACATCATACGCTCCAGCATCACCCCTTGTTTGTCTTGGACTTAATACCTCATCTGGCACATTCGGACAGGTTGTTGGCATAGATAATCCAAATACTGGATGTGTTTCATAAGCAACAGCAGCTAATTCATTGT
>JABSPN010000291.1 GCA_013214425.1 Flavobacteriaceae bacterium
GAGCAGCAAAATTTGACAGAAGAGTAGAGATTGAAATTATTAGTACTGAATAGCCAGTGTTTTTCAAAAAAATACCAGTTCCTTGTTTAGAAGTTCCTAATTTACTTTTTAACGATACTGAATGGAGAAATTAGTTGGATCAAAATTATGATTTATCAAAAGGCATGTATCTTACTTTCTGAAAAGTTTCTCCTTAAAAACCATCCATGAGATGGGAAGAAACAGTTCTGGTGGCCTTATGCTATAGATGGATTGATGCTACCCGAAAACGATTAGATAAAGAGAGAAGACAGCAATATTTATTCCAAAAAACTAAAAGTCTTAGGAGTCCTTTGAATAAAAAAATTACATCAAGAACTTCATTACCAGTAATCTCATGCATGAAAGCAGGCTCGCGAAAAATGAAGCCGCAAAAAAGATGTGTAATGAACTCCCTAAGATGACGTTGATCACTTAATTATTCCAAAAGATTTACAATTAGCGTTTGATAAAAACACTAAAGCCTTTGAAAACTATCAAGCGTTTAGCAGACGTTATAGAAAATCATAGCGCTAATATTTGAATAGTACTAAACGAGGAGCGAAAAGACAGAAACGTATTACCGTAATCATTTGTCTTTGTGAAGCGAATATCAAAGCCCGAAATACTTACCAAAAAGAGATTCCTTTCACCTATAATTTTAAGATTTCTTTAGCATTTTAATGCTTACCTTTAAAGCACTAAAAACCACATTACATGAAACTCAAATTATCAACCCTATTCTTACTACTAACAATCTCAATCACTGCTCAGGATATTTCCATGGATTTATTCAAAAAGTATACTCCCAGAAATATTGGTCCTGGTGGTATGAGTGGGCGAGTAACCGCAATAGATGTTGTAACGAATCAACCCGATGTTATGTATGTGGGAACAGCATCTGGTGGCTTATGGAAATCTACTTCTGGAGGAATCAAATGGGAACCTATTTTCGATAATGAAGTTACCGCCTCTATTGGTGCTGTAGCCATTCAACAATCAAACCCTAGTGTGATTTGGGTAGGAACAGGAGAAGGAAACCCTCGTAACAGTTTAAATGGGGGTTACGGAATTTATAAAAGTATCGATGGTGGAAAAAACTGGATGGCCATGGGACTTGAAAAAACACGTCACATTCATCGTATTATTATTGATCCTACTAATCCAGATGTAGTCTATGCAGCTGCTATTGGTTCTCCATGGGGAGAGCACCCGGAAAGGGGTATCTATAAAACTATCGATGGAGGTAAAAGCTGGAAACAAATTTTATTCAACAATAACAAAACAGGAGCAGCCGATCTGGTTATTGATCCAACCAATCCTAATAAATTAATCGCTGCTATGTGGGAACATAAAAGAGAGCCTTGGTTTTTTAATTCAGGAGGAGAAGGTTCTGGCCTTTATATTACTTTTGACGGGGGTGAAACCTGGAAAAAGAGAACAGATGAAGATGGTTTACCAAAAGGAAATCTCGGTAGAATAGGATTAGCTATTGCTGCCAATAAACCCAATATCATTTATGCTTTAGTAGAAGCAAAAAAGAATGCGCTATATAAGTCTACAGATGGTGGCTTTAAATGGTTTAAAGTCAATGATAAATCTGATATTGGCAATCGTCCATTTTACTATTCCGATATTTTTGTTGATCCAAGTAATGAGAATAGAGTTTATTCGGTATTTACCTATGTAAACGTGAGTGAAGATGGAGGGAAAAACTTTTCTCAATTAATGCCTGCCTATGGAGTATCTAATGGAGTTCACCCCGATCACCATGCCTGGTATATTCATCCTACTATGCCTGAATTTATGATCGATGGTAATGATGGTGGACTCAACATCACTAAAGACGGTGGTAAAACTTGGCGTTTTATTGGTAATTTACCCGTGGCCCAATTTTATCATATTAGTGTTGATAATGAAACTCCTTATAATGTTTACGGGGGAATGCAAGATAATGGTTCATGGAGAGGACCAGCCTATGTTTGGAAAGCTCAAGGAATTAGAAATTCTTACTGGCAAGAGATTGCTTTTGGAGACGGATTTGATGTAGTGCCTGATCCTGATAATTCGCGTTATGGTTATGCCATGTCACAGCAAGGTTTTGTCTCAAGATATGATCATATTACTGGAAATAATTATACCGTAAGACCAACACATCCCGATCCTGATACGTTATTAAGATTTAACTGGAATGCTGCTATTGGTCAGGATCCATTTAATAACAGTACTATTTACTTCGGAAGCCAGTTCGTTCACAAAAGTACCGATAAAGGGTTGACCTGGACAATCATTTCTCCTGATTTGACCACAAATGATCCTGAAAAACAAAAACAATCGGAAAGTGGGGGAATTACTATTGATGCAACCGGAGCCGAAAATCACTGCACTATCTTGGTTATTGAACCTAGTCCGATAGAAAAAGACATGCTTTGGGTTTCTACTGATGATGGACAGGTACATTTTACTCAAAATGGAGGAACTTCATGGACTAAAGTATCTCAAAATATTCCGGGCTTACCTGCTGGTAGTTGGATTCCGCAAATAAAAGCTTCTAACAAAAACAAAGGAGAGGCATTGCTTATCGCAAATGATTACAGGCGTTTTAATTATACCCCTTACGCATACAGAACCACCGACTATGGTAAAACCTGGAAACGTATTGTAAATCAAGATGATGTGCAAAGCTATACGCTAAGCATTGTGCAAGATAAACAAGTATCAAACTTATTATTCCTAGGTACTGATGACGGATTATACGTAAGCTTTAACGCTGGTGGAAAATGGACGAAATGGACTCAAGGATTCCCAACTGTCTCAACTAAAGATTTAGCTATTCAGGAGAGAGAGAGTGATTTAGTTATTGGAACCTTTGGCAGAGCTGCATGGGTATTAGATGATATAGAACCTTTGAGAGCCATCGCAAGAGACAAAAGCTTTATCTCTGAAAAACTAGAGGTATTCAAGCCTAAAACTGCTTACTTATCCAGTTATCAACAGCCTACCGGAAGTCGTTTTGGTGGAGATGCTTTATACAATGCACAAAACAGAAGACGTGGGGCAATGATCTCTTATTATATCAATCCTGACGAAAAAGACAGTACGGACAGCGATAAAAAATCAGAAGATCAAGAGAAAAAAGAGACTGTAAAGTGGAAAGATACGCTTGTATTTCAGGTCTACAAAAACGGTCAGTTAATTCGTACCATTAAAAACAAAGTGCCTAAAGAAAAAGGATTTTACAGAACTTATTGGAGTATGAGTGAAAAGGGTGTTAGTAGACCTTCACGTCGCATTAGCAAATCAAAAAGAGAGCCCGGAGGAGTTACTGTGTTACCTGGAGCTTATACTGTAAAAATGACATATAATGGTACTTCTTCTGAACAGCGCTTACTCATTGAAAAAGATCCACGAGTTGATCTCTCGAATGCGGCCTTGGTTGAACAGTACAATGCTTCTAAACAATTAGAAAAATACACCAAGGCTTCAGCTGATATTGTAAAACAACTAGTTGAAAGTAAAAATATCGCAACAGCTTTTCAGAAAAAATTAAAAAAAGAAGACAAAGAAAAATATACAGAAGAAATCAAATCTTGTAAAGAGATCCTGAAAAAGATTGATTCAGAAATTGAAAAATACTTAGGAAAAGATGATAAAAGACAAGGAATTGTAAGAAGTCCGCTGCCAACTGTAAATAGTAGGATTAATGGTGCAAGTTGGTATGTAGGAAGTCGTAATTCTAATCTTTCAAGTACTGAACAACGTCTAATGTCTCAAGCTAAAACAGTATTAGAAAAAGCATTAAAGGAGTCAAATGATTTCTTTGCAAATGATTGGACTCCTTTCAAAACAAAAATGGAACAAATTGATGTCCCCGATTTTAAAGAGGTAAAGACAATCAATATAGAATAAACACTATTCTCAAAACTATTCTAAGGGGATGTGATTTAATTTTTTTGGTTAAACCTCCCCTTTTTAATTGTATATTTTTTTATTTCTTTAAATTGACCATATCAAAAAAAGCTCCGGTTGTTCAGGGTTCACCGGTTTTTTCTGGATCTCTTTTAGATTAACTAATAGGCTTACCACATTATTGAAGAGTTAGCAACTATATAGAAGTTAAAAAAAATGATTAATTTAGATCCTAGTTAAAAATTGATGAGTGATAGTTTGTACAGGCCAATGAAACAGCATGATGCCTAACAAATATCCACTTACAAACATTTATAAATATTTACAAACGACTAACACGAATGATGGTTATTTTGACTTCACTCCATTTGCATTTTGCCTTATTCCTTACCAGCATTGGCTTTAACGGCGATAGGCAGAGGTCTAGTTGAAAGAGAAATAAACGCAATTGCGTTTATACAATAGTTG
>JABSPN010000292.1 GCA_013214425.1 Flavobacteriaceae bacterium
TAGAGTGCACTACTATTGGAAGTAATGTCGTACCTAGTTTTTGGGTAGATTAAAAGTCAGAATTATGAAAAATCAAAAAAGACATCTCATTTTATTAGTTGCTGTTTTAGGTTTATTCCTGAACAGCTGTCTGGAGGAATTTGATTTTCAAACTGAAACTTTTGAAAGTGCAATTGTTGTAGAAGCAACTATTACTAATGAATTGAAAAATCATGAAATTCTAATCACCAGAACATTCAGGTTTGAGGAAGACGGGCCAAGTACTGAATCAAATGCAGATGTTAGAATAGTTGATGGAAACGGCATGACTTATAACTTTCAAGAAGTAGAACCTGGTGTTTATCGATCTATAAACCAGTTTAGTGCTCAATCTAATGTAAATTATCAGTTATTCATTACTACCAGTAATGGTAGAACCTATGAGTCTCAAACTGCGATGCTGACCAACATCACTCAAATTGACAATCTTCAAGCCAATAGGATTACTAATGACGATGGAGAAAATGGGATGCAAATCTTGGTCAATAGCTTTGATCCAACTGGAAACTCTATACGTTACCGTTACGAATACGAGGAGACTTATAAGATTATCGCTCCTTTCTGGAATCCATCAGATTTAATTGTTATTTCTGCTGAAGAACCATTTGAAGTAGCAATAGCTCCCAAAACTCAGGAAGAGCGCATTTGTTTTGGCTCTGCTAGTTCAAATTCAATTATTTTGACCGATACCAATGACTTTACTGAAGATCGAGTAAGTGATTTTGAAGTTCGTTTCTTAAACAGTAATAATTATATTATCTCTCACAGGTATTCTATTTTGGTCAGACAATTTGTTATGTCTGCAGAATCGTATAATTTTTATAGAACCTTAAGAGATTTATCAAATTCAGAGAGTTTATTCAATCAGAATCAACCAGGTTTCCTTGCTGGAAACGTGTTTTCAACGATAAATCAAAACGAAAAAGTTATCGGTTATTTTGATGTATCTTCTGTAGACTCCGAGAGACTCTTTTTCAATTATAGTGATTTTTATACTAACGAACCATTGCCTCCTTATGCAAGTGGCTGTGCGCTGTCGGCTCCAGAATTAACATCACCTGGACCTCCATCATCATCGCCATTAATTGCACAAATACAGGCAGGGATTTTAAAATATTTTAATGATAACGATGCTCCAGGAGAAGGTGAAGGACCCTACTACATGGTTCCAAGAGCTTGTGGAGATTGTACCGCTTTAGGAAGTAATATTGTACCTAGTTTTTGGGTAGATTAATAACAACATTTTTAAATTAAACATGAAAAAATTTCAATTATTCATCTTCGTTCTTCTCGCTAACATAAGTTTAGTATTGGGTCAAACAACCATAAAAACGAGTAGTGATTTAAATGGATACAACAATATTCCTCAGGAGAAGATTTATGTTCACCATAATTCTTCTTTATTTTACACTGGAGAATACATGTATTACAGTGTTTATGTAATCAATTCAAAAACTAATGCCAATAGTGACATTAGTAAAATCGCTTACATAGAATTGGTTTCTGAACAAAAAGAAGCTGTAATAAAACAAAAAATCAGATTAGAAAATGGTTTAGGTCAGGGAGATATCTTCTTCCCTACTTCTATTCCATCTGGAAACTACAAATTGATTTGCTATACCAACTGGATGAAAAATGGCGGAAAAGATCATTATTATCATGATGATATTAGTGTGATTAATCCTTTTCAGGGGAATCAAAAAGCCATTATGGATACAGATGAAAACATCAAGACTGCAGATTTAAGTATCAAGAAAAGCACGAAACCAAGTTCTGTTAACGACGGTATTGCTATCCAAGTTAACGATAAGTCTTATGGTAAAAGATCAAAGGTATCTTTTGAATTAAAAACAAAGAACAGTGATTTTAAAGGAGGGCATTATTCTTTATCGGTAAGAAAAATTGATACCGTTAATAGTTCAGAAAGTATGACTGCTGAAAAGTATGCGACCTTGTATAAAAGCACCCCTGTTAATGAGTCTAAATCAATAAACCAAACATTCTATTTACCTGAATTAAGAGGGGAATTATATACCGGTAAAGTAGTAGACAAAGAAACAAATGAAGCTGTTGTCAACGAAAAAGTAGGTGTTTCAATTCCTGGTGAAGAATACCTTTTAAAAGTAGCCAACACGAATGAAAAAGGTGTGTTCTACTTTAATCTTGAAAAAGAATATACAGGTAGCAATGCCATCATTCAGGTGCTTGGAGATCAAAAAGAGAATTATAGAGTACTACTTGATGAGCATCAATCTGTTGACTATAGTAACTTAACGTTTAATCAGTTTAAAATATCTCCTAGATTCGAGAAATTAATTTTAGACAGAAGCGTTCAAAGTCAAGTTGAAAATGGCTACTTCAGTGTAAAACCAGATAGTATTAACAATGTACAACCTATTATTCCATCTTTCGAATCAAGAGCTGAGATATATGTATTGGATGATTATACGCGTTTTTCTACGGTTAGAGAAACAATGATAGAAATCATTAACCATGTTTCAGTAAGAAAAGTAGATAAGGATCAGTTTGTATTCCACGTAAGAGGCTATGATCCTTATATAGAATCTGATTTCGATCCATTAGTAATTATTGATGGATTATTAGTACAAGATCACAACGAATTGGTCGATTATAGTGCTAAGAAAATCAAACAAATCAGTGTGGTTAGAGACAAATACTTATACGGTTCTCAAATTTTTGACGGCGTGATCTCTATGGAAACTTTTGATGGAGACTACAGAAGCGCTAAATACGGAGAGTACATTACCAATGTTGAATTCTTTAAGCCACTAACTAATAAAAATTATTTCCATCAATCGTATACTGATGAGAATAAAAATAACAGAATCCCTGATTTTAGAAACCAATTATTATGGGAGCCTAGAGTAGAATTAAATAAGGCTGAACAAGCCATGCATTTCTTTACTTCTGATAATTCTGGAGATTATGAAATCGTTTTAGAAGGATTCACTAAAAAAGGAAATCCGGTATCGCTTAGAGAAGTGATTTCTGTTCAGTAATTCGGTGAAAAAAGTTGTTATACTTTGCTTTTTGGTTTCATCATTTGGGTTAACTGCTCAAGTCGAGAATTCTTCCATTGAAGAATTAACCTCTAAACTTGTAAAAACCTGGATTCTGGATGAGATGAAAATTGAAAGTGATTCCATACCTTTTCCTGTCACTTCTGAAATTACTTTTTTTAAAGATCATACTTATGAGAATATAGCTTATGTAGCTGGTCAAAAAAGAGTTAATAAAGAAACTTGGAATATTGAAAAGCAAGGTGATAGTTTTATCATAAACCTAAAGAATAAACCTTCAGTAAAAATTATTGCTATTTCCGAAGAATCACTGATTATTTCAAAAGAATATGAAATTGATTTAGACAGTAATGAAAAACAAAGTGTTCGTTATTTTTATAGTGCAAAAAAATAAAAGTCACGTGATTTACAAACAAACTTGCTTAGCAAATTCACTCAATCTGACGTGACTTTTAACTTATAACTTTAGACTTAAGACTCGTTACGGTGCTGGATCAGGAATAATCGCATGTACCGTTTCTATATCGTTTAAAATTTCTTCTGAAAGTGTTACATCTATACTCGAGATATTCTCTTTCAATTGTTCCATTTTAGTGGCGCCAATGATATTACTCGTCACAAAAGGCTGCTGATTGATGAACCCTAAAGCTAAATGCGTTAACGATAACCCATGCTTTTTTGCTATTTCTAAATACAATCGCACTGCAGCAGTCGACTGCTCACTCGAATAACGTTTGTATTGCGGAAATAAGGTCACCCTGCCGTCTTTTGGTGTGTCATCAAGATATTTTCCTGATAAAATCCCAAAACCTAAAGGAGAATAGGCTAACAAGCCTATTTGTTCTCTCATGGCAATTTCAGAAAGACCGTACTCAAATGTTCTATTGAGTAAGGAATAGGCATTCTGAATCGTTTTCATTCTAGGCAAACCTTTTTTTGATTCTTCTATATAACGCATCGTCCCAAATGGTGTTTCATTAGAGATACCAACGTGTTTAATTTTTCCCTCTTTTACTAATTGATCTAAAGAATGAAGGATTTCATTAAAATTATCCTCCCATTTTTCGGAAGTATCATGTTTATAGTTACGCTGACTGAAGATGTTTACATTACGTTCAGGCCAATGCAATTGGTACAAATCGATATAATCTGTTTGCAATCTTTTTAAGCTTCCTTCAAGGGCCACTTTAAGGTTCTCTTTAGAAAAATCCAGATTCTCTCTAATCCAGGTCATTCCTCTTGTTGGACCCGTTATTTTGGTCGCCAAGACAACTATATCTCTATTTCCTGTTTTAGCAAACCAGGA
>JABSPN010000293.1 GCA_013214425.1 Flavobacteriaceae bacterium
ATAAATTTTTTTAATTCATCAAAATGTGTATTACCAAAGGACCCAACGAATGAAATTGATGATATTGGAACAACTGAAGAGTAATTGTCTTTCTCAATAAACTAAAAAAGCCGCTATTCAGCGGCTTTTTTAGTTTATTGGATATTATCTTTGTGTTGTTTTTTTGGGTGCTTATTGAAATGTAACTCAGTATCAATATATTTGGCCAATTGGTCTTGATTGTTCCCATCCTGTTTGCTTCTTCTTAGAAAAGTTTTATCAAGAGAGACTTCAAATTTTGGGTCATAATCTTCAATATTCAGTCTCTTAAAGGCCTCGGTAATGAATCATCGATATGGTGTGGTTGTTTATGTCCTCACAAGAAACCAAACTAAGTATAAAATTTTAGGTTTTCTGTAATTCTATTTTGTTGTTTTCAAGGGCCTTATTGAAACCCCATACCAATAACCAAACTCATATGTCACAGTTTTTGATTGCCAAAAGCGCTTTTGATTTTTTTGACAATTGTTTGTGCTAATTTAGCTTTGCTTTCAACTGTCCATCCGGCTACATGCGGAGATAATAGTACGTTATTTGCTGTTAATAAATAAACCAGATCTGTTGGTGTTTCAGTATCAAATAGACTTTCAAAAGATAGTTTTTCGTATTCCAAAACATCGAGACCCGCTCCTAAAATTTTCTCTTCTTTGAGTGCTTTAACCAAATCTGAAGTCACCACACTTTTCCCTCTAGCTGTGTTGATAAACCAAAAAGGTTTGGCAAATTGATTAATGAACGGTTCAGAAATCATTCGATTAGTTAGTTCCGTCCAGGGAGTATGTAAACTTAAGACATCTATTTTCTCTTGAAAATCCTGTAAAGAAACTTGTTTTGCAAATGCATCTCCAACACTCTCTTTAATGTCATAACACAAAACTTCACAATCAAAGCCTTGAAGCTTTTTAGCAAAGGCTTTTCCCATATTTCCGTAGCCAATAATTCCAACAGTTTTGCCTTCTAATTCAACTCCTCTATGAGCTTCTCGCAGCCAATTTCCAGCTTTTACTGATTGATTGGCACTGTTCAATTTATTAAATAAAGAAAGTAGCATCCCCAGAGCATGTTCGCCTACGGCATTTCTATTACCTTCGGGAGCCGAGAATAATTTGATGTTTTTACTTAGCGCATAATCACAATCGATACTTTCTAATCCAGCACCAACACGTGCTATAAACTTTAAGTTACTCGCAGCGTCTAAAAATACTTTATCGACTTGAAATCTACTCCTGATGACTATCCCATCATAATCATGAATGATGGTCTCTATTTCTGATTTGTTATCAGTATAGTTTTCATGATTAACAAACCCCAATTCCTGGAGTTGTTCAATTAATAAAGTATGGTTTTGATCCAGATGAAGAATTTTCATTAGTGCTCAGATTTTAGGATAGTTGGATACTGTTTTTTCGTGAACGACATCACCTGTATGTGCAACCGACTTTTTTTCAAAGAGTAGCACATGAACCTCTTCGTTGTTTTTTGTTAACGGACAATGTTCTACGCCTTTAGGAACAACAATAATTTCTCCTTCATGAACTTCTTCTATTCTGTCTCTATACTGCATGATAAGCGTTCCTTTAATGACTTGAAATAACTCATCTTCATTATCGTGTTTATGCCATACAAATTCTCCTTGAATTTTGGCAATAATGACTTGCATGTCGTCTACTTCAGCAATCTGATGTGGGTGCCATTGTTTACTAAACTTTTTAAATTTTTCTTTAATGTTGATTTTCTCCATACGAATAAAAGTCTAAAAATAAGATTTAGAATTCTTTAATCATGACATCAAATTCAAAATTTTCTTTACCGATGGAATGATAATATTTTGAACTTTTTTTAAAGCCATATTTTTGGTAAAAGTTAATAGCTCTTAGATTGGTATATAGAATAGCTAACCACAAAACTTCTGAGTTTATTTTTCGAACTTCTTTGAATAATTCTTCTTGAAGTTTTGCCCCTATTTTCAAAGCCAGGAAGTCTTTAAGTACATATATTTTTTGAAGTTGGGAGGTTTTGTGATTGGGAAAATCATCTAAGGGAGAATCTATTTTTAGCTTGGCGTATCCAACAGGAAGTTGGTTGGCAAAAGCAATCCAAAAGACATTTTCTTTTTTACTTAATGAAGATGTTATTTTTGGAACAGAAAAGGTGTTTTCAAAATAACTGAGTAAATCTTTTCGGTCTTCAAATAAATGGCCAAAGGTTTCGTCAAAGGTGATTCTTCCTAAGAGGGAAATATATTCTGCATCATGTGTTGTAGCTTTTCTAATGAGAATATCCATAGCTTTTGGTTTAGTCACTACAAGATACTCAATTTATAAGGAATAGTAGTGCTAATGAAATCCTAAAATTAATTTAGCGATATAGAAGAATAAGAAAATTCCGAAGAT
Organism: Flavobacteriaceae bacterium; assembly: GCA_013214425.1. Taxonomy (GTDB): domain Bacteria; phylum Bacteroidota; class Bacteroidia; order Flavobacteriales; family Flavobacteriaceae; genus DT-35. The sequence continues at coordinate 2,433 of JABSPN010000293.1, forward strand.
ATCATTACTGGTTGTGATAAAAGGACCAGTAGCAATAGCTGGATCAATTCCTCTTTTATTTAAGATAATCGGAACAAAGGTTCCAATAAGTGCTGCCACAATGATAACACATAACATCGACAAGGAAATGGTTAAACTGAACTTGTTGTCTAATCCAGTTACAATTCCGAATAAAACGACTATGATACCTAAAACAATACCATTTATTAAGCTAAGACCAACTTCTTTTAGTAACCTCTCCCAAAGACTGCCTTTTACATTATCGTTTGCTAAACCTTGAACAATAATTGCGCTAGATTGAACCCCAACATTTCCAGCCATGGCTGCAATAAGTGGAGTAAAGAAGAAAAGTTCTTTATAGTTGTTTAAGGCTTCATCAAAACCTTCCATAATAAACACACTTCCCAAACCTCCTAAAAGACCTAGAATTAGCCAAGGTAAACGAGCTCTGGTTAGTTCCCACACGGTATCATCGGCCTCAACATCTTGGGTAATACCTGCAGCCATTTGATAATCTTTGTCGGCCTCATCACGAATTACATCTACCACATCATCGATAGTAATTTGACCTACTAATCGTTCTAATTCGTCAATAACAGGAATCACCACCAAGTCATATTTCTGCATGATCTTAGCCACTTCTTCATCATCTTCATTTGTTTTTACTGAAGTGATTTTCGGGTTATAAATCTCTTTTATTGGTGTTTTTGTTGAAGTTGTCAAAAGGCTTTTAAGCGACAATCTGCCCTTTAATGTTTCGTTGTCGTCAATAACATAGATGGTGTGTACACGATCAAACTCTTTTGCCTGCTCCCTCATTTCACGTACACAACGCATTACAGTCCAGTTTTCGTTAACGGCAATTAGCTCTTTGCTCATTAAACCACCGGCAGTGTCTTCATCGTACTTTAAAAGTTCTAGGATATCCTTGGCGTGATCGTAATCTTCAATTTGCGCGATAACCTCTTCTTTTCTTTCCTCCGGAAGTTCATTAAGAATATCGGCTGCATCATCGGTTTCAAGTTCATCGATCTCTTCAGCAATTTCTTTACTGGAAAGCGATTCTAAAACCTTTTCACGAGTGTCTTCATCTAATTCGGCAATAATATCAGCCGTTTGCTCACTATCGAGTAATTTGATAATATAAAGCGCTTCTTCGAAGTTGAGTTCTTCAAGAATTTCAGCAATATCAGCATAGTGCAATTCGGTTAATAGCTTAGACAGCTCATTATCCTTTTTATCATTGATATAAGCAATGATTTGGGTTACTATTTCTTGTGTTAACTCAAATTGCATGTTGCAAATATAGTTGATATGATGAGTTGACGAAAAAAATATTATGTTTGAGGAGGATGAAGAAAAAGTTAATGCCTTAAGATTGATGGATTAATTTAGATCATAACTGGATAATATTTTATACCCTCTCACAGCATCAAATGCGGCTAGTGCATAATCTGTTTTTACATGACCAATGCTTTCAGCATAGAAAAAGCCGCTTCTTCCAGGTGCATAATCTCCAGTATTCAAATTTTGAACGGTGTATTCAAATTTATAACAATCAAAGCTACCAATAGCTGTATTGATGTTTGTGATTTCTGGAATTAATGTTTGTTTGTATTCAATATTGTCAACCTGTTCGACAATTTGCTCAAAATTGAAATCATCTCTTGGGTAATAAACAAAACCATTTTGATTTACAAGATGTCCATTCGAGTTTTCTCTTAAATATTCTACTTTAGTTTGAGAATTTGGGAATATATATATTTGACCAGGTACATCATCATTACCACTAATAACAGTTTCAAAAACAAAATATTCATTTCCGTCTATTGTTGTTTGCCCTGTAATGGTTACTTCTTCTGTAACGCTTGTAAGAACAGGGATTGTTGAAGTAGGAAAATCGTCATATAAATAATATTCATAGAACCAGGAATTTCC